>NZ_AUTI01000339.1:0-21065 GCF_000497995.1 Pseudoalteromonas sp. TB25 | reverse complement strand
GCCTATAGACGAGCGCCGCTCAGTTGCCGATTTACAAAATATACTCATCAATACACCTACTGGTGGTTCGGTGCCGTTATCGCATGTTGCAACCCTTACCGCAGGGCAAAGCCCGTCAACTATTAACCGAATAGACCGCTACCGTACTTTAAATGTTACAGCGGATATCGAAAAAAATAACACCAACATGACCATACTTCAGGCTGACCTAACGGAGTATTTAGATGAGTTAATGCAGCAATATCCTGGAGTAGATTACAAACTAGAAGGTGAGGCTAAAGAGCAGCGAGAGTCGTTTGGCTCATTGGCTTGGGCACTTGTGTTTGTATTTTTCATAATTTATGCGCTATTAGCGATACCGCTTAAGTCTTACTTACAGCCAATTATAGTAATGAGTGTAATTCCATTTGGCATGATAGGTGCTGTAGTCGGGCATTGGATTATGGGCATGGATTTAACCATTATGAGCTTGCTTGGTATGCTCGCCCTAACTGGGGTGGTAGTAAATGACTCCCTTGTACTAGTCGATTTTATCAATAAAAAGCGCAGTGAAGACGGCAAATTACTAGATGCAGTTAAACTTGCCGGTGCATCGCGTTTTCGCCCTGTAATGCTAACAAGTTTAACGACCTTTATTGGCTTAATGCCGTTATTATTTGAAAAAGCGACTCAGGCGCAGTTTTTAATACCTATGGCGGTAAGTTTAGGGTTTGGGATTATTTTTGCGACCTTTATTACTTTATTGTTAGTGCCAATAAACTACATGATGATGGAGCGCTTTCAAGGTTGGTTTAAGTAAATAAGCGTAAGCATTTAAAATTTAGCTGTAAGTAAGAAATTGCTTGCAGCTTTTTTTTGCCAAAAATTATAAAAATAATGTACGAAGGTATAGCAAAAAAATGAATAAGTAATAAGAGGGAGTATAAAAATAAGAAGGTGTTCCCCAAGATACGGTACCCGGTTTCAGTCCTGAAACCAGAAGGTTTCAGGGCGGAAATCTGCGGTTTACCGTAGGCTTCTCGGTACATGCCGAGCTTGCACAATAGTAGACGAACAGAAATCCTGGTATAAAATTTATCGGCTCAGGGACTTAACCAAGCTCCGGTACCCCAGGGAACAATTTAAGTATATAAGACATAATCCAATCCTTAAACCCTAAACGTAAAAAATTAAACCGTTCGCTTAGTTTTCCCGCACCTTTAACTCGTCATTTACTTTATCGCATGGTTTTTGAGCTTGATCATACAATTAATTGGAGTTGCTTTTTATCGAGTGGTAGCATTGCCTTAACTTGCAAAGCGAAGATTCGATTATGAACGATTTACCCGATTACGAAAAAGCTCAACTGCTTTTAGAAAAAAACGAAATATTTGTATCACCTGCCGAAGCGCATGGTGTAATTAGTGGTTTACTTGCGTGTGGTTTAACCATTGACGACAAAGAATACTTAGGCCTTTTGAGCGATGTGTTTAACGATGGTGAATCATTTAGTAACGATTTAAAGCAGTTTTTTGGCACTATTTATAAGCAAGTAGTTGCGAGCTTTAATGATGACGAATTTCAGTTTGATTTATTTTTACCAAACGATGACGAAACACTCATCGATCAGGCTAATGGCCTCGTATCATGGGTAGCAGGGTTTATGCTTGGTTTTGGCTTAAAGCAAAAAGATTACGGTAAGTTATCAAGCGATGTTAAAGAGGTTATTACTGACTTTAGCGAAATCACTCGCCTAGATACCACTTTTGAAGAAACCGAAGAAGACAGCCAAGCGCTGCACGAAGTGATTGAATATGTGCGCGTATCAGCACTACTTTGTTTTGCAGAGCTTGGTAAAGAGCAAAACACGCAAAGTACTAAAAAAACACTTCATTAGTTTAAAAAGTTAAACGGGTTGGTTAATAATGGTTGAAGTACAAAAGTCAGAATTTAAAGCACGCCGTGAGCGTTTACTTGCGCAAATGGATAAAAATAGCGTTGCTATTATTCCCGCTGCAAGCGAAGTGACGCGTAGCCGCGATACCGAATATGCATTTAGACAAGATAGCGACTTTTTCTATTTAACAGGCTTTAACGAACCCGACGCTGTACTTGTACTATGTAACAACAGCGATGCACCCAGTACTTTATTTTGCCTAGATAAAGACAAGCTTGCAGAAATTTGGCATGGCCGCAGAGTTGGCTTTGATAAAGCTAAAAGTGACTACTTGTTTGATGAAGCTTACCCACTAAGTGAATTAAACGATAAGCTACTCGATATACTAAATGAAAAAGATGCGATTTATTTTGCACAAGGTGCTTATACTTCATTTGATACCAAAGTGTTTACGTTACTAGGCACACTTAGAAGTGGTGCGCGAAAAGGCCTCAAAGCACCGAGTACTTTAAAAGAAATACGCGGCCTTATTCATGAAATGCGTTTGTTTAAATCGCCAAGCGAGATAGATGTTATGCGAGAAGGCTGTGAAATTAGTGCGCGAGGGCACATGCGCGCTATGCGTTTTTCACACCCCGGAGCTACTGAATTTCAGCTAGAGGCAGAGCTGCATCATCATTATGCTATGAATGGTGCGCCGCACCCGGCGTACGGCACAATTGTTGGTAGTGGCGACAACGCCAATATTTTACATTACACGCAAAATAGCGACGTATTAAAAAATGGCGACCTGGTACTTATAGACTCCGGTTGTGAGCTACAAGGTTACGCAGCCGATATTACCCGTACTTTTCCAGTAAATGGTCAATTTAGCGAAGAGCAAGCCGCGCTTTATAATATTGTTCTTAAAGCGCAAGAAGTTGCTTTTGATGAAGTAAAACCCGGTGGTTACATGTCGCATGCTAATAAACTAGCAATGGAAGTAATGACTCAAGGTTTACTTGATTTAGGTATTTTAACCGGCGACTTTGATGAGCTAATGGCAAAAGGGGCATGTAAAGAATATTACATGCACGGGCTTGGGCATTGGCTTGGTTTAGATGTACATGATGTTGGCGATTACAAAGTAAATAACGTTGAGCGTGCATTTGAGCCCGGTATGGTACTCACCATAGAGCCTGGGCTTTATATCAGCGAAGACTCAAGCGCACCGCAAAAATACAAAGGCATTGGTATTCGTATTGAAGATAACTTGCTAGTTACCGAAACAGGCCATGAAAACTTGACCCTAAGCGTGCCTAAAAAAATTAGCGATATAGAAGCACTTATGCAAAGTGCTAAAAACGTATAAAGCTCGGAGAGTAAAGTGGCTAAGCAGTTTGATGTAGTTGTTATTGGCGGTGGTTTAGCGGGAGCAAGCTGCGCGTTAAGTGTGGCTAAAACTAATCCCGCGTTAAATATTGCCGTTGTAGAAGCTAATCAAGTTACCGGCGACTACCACCCAAGCTTTGACGACAGAAGCATTGCACTTGCTCAGCAATCGGTAGAGTATTTACAAAGCCTCAATTTATTTGAACAAAATGCCCCTTACACCGCCGTAATCAAAAAAGTGAGCGTGTCTGATAGAGGCCACTTTGGCAAAGCGCACATTAATTGCGACGAATTTGCTAAACCTTCACTTGGTTACGTAGTAGAAGTTAACCCTTTTGGCCGAGCGCTCCACCTGCGTTTAACGCAATCAAATATTACGCTTTTGTGCCCCGATAGCGTAATTGCCATTGAGCAAACCCTGCACAGCAATACACTTACCCTGCAAAGCGGCGAGCAATTAAGCGCAGCGCTATTGGTTATTGCTGATGGTGCACAATCACCCACACGTAATTTACTTGAGCTTGGCTTTAATACCCAGCCTTATGAACAAGGCGCAATTATTGCCAATGTAGAAGTAGCTGGTGGGCATAATAATCATGCCTTTGAGCGTTTTACACAAAGCGGGCCTATGGCGTTATTACCCATGAGCAATAACCGTTATTCGTTGGTGTGGTGTATGAGCCAAGATCAGGTTGAACAGCACATGGCACTTAATGAACAAGACTTTATAAGTGCCCTACAAAGTGCGTTTGGTTATCGCGGTGGTCAATTTACTAAAGTAGGCATGCGCACGAGTTACCCGCTCGTTTACGGGCAAGTCGAGTCTTTGACTGCGCACCGTACAGTGGTTATTGGTAATGCCGCACATGCTATTCATCCTATTGCAGGGCAAGGTTTTAATTTAGGCCTTCGCGACGTGCAAGTACTAAGTAATTTAATAGCAAACAGCCAACACGGTTTAGGCAGCTATGCGTTTACACGTGAATATTCTAAAAAGCGCAGTGATGATATAAAAACCGTAATGAGCTTAACCGATGCACTTGTTAGGCTTTTTTCAAACTCATCGCGAGTGCTCGCATTGGGGCGCAGTATTGGGTTGTTTTCGATGGATTTATTTCCCGCATTAAAAGCGCCATTAGCCAAACAGTTAATGGGGCAAGTTAAACAAGGTAGGCGTTTATGAAGCAAGCACAGGTTTGTATTGTAGGTGGTGGCTGCGTAGGGCTAACACTAGCACTTGGATTGGCAAAAGCCGATATAAGCGTCGTTGTACTCGACGGCGCACCAACACAAGCGTTGCCAACTGACGAATATGGTTTGCGCGTAAGTGCGCTAAGCATTGCAAGTCAAACCTTGCTTGAGCAATTAAATGTATGGCCAGAAATTATCGCACAGCGAGCGTGCGCTTATACGCATATGGATGTACGCGATGCCGACAGTTTTGGCAAAATAGCGTTTGATAACAAACAACTTGAGCTTGAGCATTTAGGCCATATTGTTGAAAACGACATTATCCGCTACGCGCTCATAAAAGAGTTGGAACAACAAAGTAGTGCCACGTTAATGTTCGATACACAGTATCAGCAAATACATCAAAGCGAATCAGATGTATTTATAACGCTTAAAAGCGGCGAGCCAATTATTGCAAAACTGCTGGTGGCCGCTGATGGGGCAAACTCAGCTATTCGCAAACAATTTAATATGGCGCTTAGCTTTAAAGATTACGATCACCATGCGCTAGTCGCAACCGTAAAAACCAAAGAGCCGCACGCAAATACCGCACGCCAAGTGTTTTTACCAACCGGGCCGCTGGCATTTTTACCTCTGAGCGATGCAAATACCCATTCAATAGTATGGTCTACTAGCCCCAACCACTGCGATGAGCTGCTTGCAATGGATGACAGCAGCTTTAATAAAGCCGTAATGGCAGNGCCATAGATGGCCAATGCGGGCTATGTGAAGTGCAAAGTGCGCGCGCAGCTTTCCCACTTAAAATGCGCTACGCTCAGCAATGGGTTTCAGGCAAAGTGGTCCTCATTGGCGATGCTGCACATACAATCCATCCACTTGCAGGGCTTGGTATGAATCTAGGCCTAAAAGATGCGGCTTATTTAATTGAGCTACTCACAAGTGATAGTAAGGAGTTTGCAAGCACGCGCACACTTCGCGATTACGAACGTACCCGTAAGCTCGATGCGCAAAAGCACATAGCCATGATGCAAGGGTTAAAAGAGCTATTTGAAGGTGCAAACCCGGTTAAAAAACTTATCCGCGGAGTAGGGCTATCATTAGTTGATAATTTAGGCCCAATAAAACACCTGTTCGCCAAAGAAGCGATAGGAAAGTAACGTAGGTTGGGTTGAGCGAAGCGAAACCCAACGGATAAAGTAAAGCGATGAGCTTGATTAAAAAAACCGATGTTTAATTTAAACATCGGTTTTTGTTTTATGGTGGTTTTAAATATATTAAAAGCTTCGCTTTTCACGCGAGCAAGCTCGGCGTCTACATGCAAAGTTTAACACTGAGCTTAATTTTACCTGTAGGCGTTTAGCTTGCTGACGCGACGAGCGTAGCTCGTAATTACTATCGTTAGCTAAAAAGTGCTTTGTTAAATCAGTTACAAATTCTCTTGTGCTTCATTCACCATATCCTTGAGAGCATCAATTAACATTGGATCTCGCGAGTTTTGCTTAGCAAGTTCTAATGCGTGTTTCATACTGGTGACGGCCTCTTTGAACTGCTTATTTGCAGTATAGCCTTGC
Organism: Pseudoalteromonas sp. TB25; assembly: GCF_000497995.1. Classification (NCBI taxonomy): domain Bacteria; kingdom Pseudomonadati; phylum Pseudomonadota; class Gammaproteobacteria; order Alteromonadales; family Pseudoalteromonadaceae; genus Pseudoalteromonas; species Pseudoalteromonas sp. TB25. Next base: position 15,056 of record NZ_AUTI01000339.1, on the reverse strand, counting down.
GATAAACGCATGTGAGAATAGGCTGCATTTGGGTAATGGGTAGTAAAGTGTTTAAGCGTGGTAACAGCTTTAGCTGTGTTACCAAATTTTTGCTGGCTATGAGCAAATTCTACATATACATCTTGTGGAATTTTAAGCTCAAACCCGTACTTATCACTCAGTGCTTTGTAATAACCTGTAATAAGCGATACATCAGCAAATCTTCCGTGCTCGTCAGTAACGTTAAAAATTAGGTCGCCAAATAAGTGAATTAGGCTATCGCTAAGGGCTGGTAGTATGGTGCCCATATGACTAAAAGTAGGGTAATGCTTATATTCCCATTTTAGCTGTGTTGGCATTTGTTGTTCTAAATTTACTAAAGTATTTAATACACCGGTATAAAAGCGTGACCCTTCACTTGCTACACTAATAAATAACGATTGACCGCCTTTAGGGCTTTTAGTGTATTTTATAATATTATTTTTTAATTCTTCATCACTCCACCAACTGTTTGGGCTTATAGCTATATAGTTATTAAATAACTCAGGCTGATTAACTAAAGTATAAAGCGCTAAAGTACCTGCATTAGAGTGGCCAATTAACGTGTTGTAGCCGTTAGTTGAGTAGTTAGAATTTATGTATGGCATAAGTTCGTCAGAAACAAATTTCAAAAACTCGTCAGTTTGCCCCGCTTCAGGCCATTTATTTTTTACAAAGGTTTGAAACTCAGTTTTAGGCTCACCATCTACTTTAGGTAAGTAATCACGAACGCGGTTAGTTGTATCAATACCAACAAGCAAGGCATTAGGTATCTGCTAGTAATCAACAAGGGATTTAATAACACCAGACGCCGTATGAAAGTGCTCAACACCATCAAGTAAATAAATAACATAAAGCGGCTGATCGTTTTTTACAGTGTCAGGTACGAAAATTTTAATGGGTCTGTCTTCGTTAAGTATTTTTGATTGCAGAATGACTTTTTTACCAACGGTTATGTCAGTTGTATTGGTTTTTGCGTGGCTTAAAAATGGTGTACTAAAAGTAAGTATTAATACAAGCGATAGTAAGAGCTTCATAAATATCCTTATTTAATAATGTATTGCTTAATAATTGCACGGCTTTAAGTTTGAGTAAATACTTATATTTTGAGGCAGGTGTTAGACTTAAGTAATTCAAAGCTGCGCTTTTTTATGCGCGCAAGCTTGGCGTATATGATAAATATTAAACTACGAGTTTAGCTTTTCCTTTAGGCCTAAGGCTTGCTAACGGGATGAGCGAAGCTCGCAATAATTGCCTTTAAACTCTTATCTATAAAAGCTTAAAAAACCTGCTTGCTTAATTATCCGTCTAAGCGTAAAATGCGCGCTCATTTCGGCTTTTAAACTATTAATTCCTTGCCTTAAACCGACCGGCCGAAACGGTAGAAGGCTCTATTAACCGTAAGGAATATCCATGCGTCATTACGAAATCGTATTCATGGTTCACCCTGATCAGAGTGAGCAAGTAACTGGTATGATCGAACGTTATACTGGTTCTATCACTGAAGCTGGTGGTACTATCCACCGTCTTGAAGACTGGGGCCGCCGTCAACTGGCTTACCCAATCAACAAGCTTCATAAAGCTCATTATGTTCTTATGAACGTTGAAGCACCTACTGAAGTAATCAGCGAGCTAGAAACTACTTTCCGCTACAACGATGCAGTGCTTCGTAACTTAGTTATGCGTACTAAAAATGCTGTAACTGAAGCGTCTCCTCTTGCAAGAGAAGAGAAGAAAGAAGCACCAGCTGCTTAATTGTTTTGAGTCCTAGCATGGCATGTAGTCAGCAGTTATTATAATGGTTAGCCCATATATGAATCAGCTGGTTATATCTGGGGTAGTTTGTAAAACTCCCAAGTTTAGCCAAAGCCCTGCTGGCATCCCGCATTGTATTTTTGTTGTAGAACATAAATCAATGCAAACCGAAGCAGACCTTAACCGTAATAGTTATGTGAGGCTTCAGGTAGTTGCCAGTGGAAAGCAAATGCAACAACAGACTCAACATTTGCACGTTGGGCAGGCATTGCAAGTGAGTGGTTTTTTAAATCGCCACGAAGGTCGTAACGGCCTTAGCCAATTGGTTTTGCATGCTCAGCATATAGAAAGAATTATTTGAGGAATTAATCTCATGGCACGTTATTTCAGACGTCGTAAGTTCTGCCGCTTTAAAGCGGAAGGCGTACAACAAATCGATTACAAAGATCTAGCTACTCTTAGAAACTATGTTACAGAAAGTGGCAAAATCGTACCTAGCCGTATCACAGGTACTAGCGCTAAATACCAGCGCCAGCTAGCAACTGCTATTAAGCGTGCTCGCTACTTAGCCCTTCTTCCATACACTGACTTACATAAGTAAGCAGCGGATTAACAGTTTTTAAAAGGTGTAGAAACATGCAAGTTATTCTACTAGATAAGATCGCTAACCTAGGTAGCCTAGGTGAACAGGTTGTAGTTAAATCTGGTTTCGCACGTAACTTCCTTTTCCCGCAAGGTAAGGCAGTTCCTGCGACTAAAGCTAACATTGAAACGTTTGACGCTCGTCGTGCAGAACTTGAAGCGAAAATCGCTGAACAGTTAGTTGCTGCACAAGCACGCGCTGAAAAACTAGAAGCATTAGCAGAAGTTACATTAGTATCTAAAGCTGGTGACGAAGGTAAGTTATTCGGTTCAATCGGTACTCGTGACATCGCTGACGCTATCTCAGCTGTTGGTGTTGAAGTTGCTAAGTCAGAAGTTCGTTTGCCTCTAGGTACTATCCGTGAGACTGGTGAATTTGACGTATCAATTTCAGTTCACTCAGACGTAACGGCTACTATCAAAGTAATCGTAATCGCTGAAGCTTAATTTTTAATTAAGCTAAAAAAGCCGTGCTATTAGCACGGCTTTTTTGTGTCTGTAATTTGGCTAACTTTAATTAGTTGAGGGCATAGTTAAATAATACCAATCCGCAATAATACTTAATCATTTTGCGGGGCTAAACGTGTCCTACCTGTGTTAAAAAATTCTCATTTAGAACAACTAAATAGCGAATTTTTTGTCTAGCTATCAACACGTTTTTCCATCCTCAAAATAGCTCACTTAATTAAGCGAATTGTTATAAAGCCTCGCATAAGCCACTTTTTATTCAATTATTTTTTCATTCCTTTTAAACCTTTTCGAACTGTCATTACGTCTAACTTATTAATACACTTAAATAGCAACTCAACAATAATAATTAAAAGGCGGCATCACGGATGTTACACGTTAAACCCGAACCAACGCCTTTGTGCGAAGCTGCACTCATTGAGCGAGTTAAATCGGGTGATCAAGGCGCATACACAACGCTTTATGAGTTACATATAAAACGAGTATACGGTTTATGTTTACGCTTATTAGCAGACCAAGCACACGCCGAAGACGCCGCCCAAGAGGTATTTGTACAGGTATGGCATAAAATAGCATTGTTTGATGGGCGTTCGCAGTTTTCTACTTGGCTATATAGTGTTGCCAGTAATGTAGCGATAAGTTACCTGCGCAAGCAAAAAAACTGGTTACAAAAAGTAGTAAGTATTGAACACAGCGGTATGGATGAGCAATCAGCTAACGACTGCAAAGGCTTAAATGGCCTCGATAAGTTAATAGTAAGGCTTCCTGAGCGCGCACGTATGGTATTTGTATTATTTGCTATTGAAGGTTACAGGCACGAGGAAATCGCGGAGCAATTAGGTATGGCTGTTGGTTCAAGTAAGTCACAATATCATCGTGCTAGGCAGTTATTACAAGAGTGGTATGAAAATGAGTAAACCAAACTTTAACGACTACTTAAACAAGTCATTAAACACGCTTGATAAAGAAATTACGCCACAAAAAGATTTATGGGCGGGGATTGAGCGAGCAATTGTTAATAATAAGCAGAACCCAAACAGCACTATTATTTGGCCAAAACTAACGGCAATAGCAGCGTGTACTGTGGCTGCTTTAATTGCTGTTAATATATTTGTTATAGCACCTGAACCACAGCCCGTAGTGGCTATAAGTGATTACTTTTCGGCTCAAAAAAATAGTTTGTTAGTTGAATACGAAAATAAAGAAGCATTAACCACTAACTGGCAAACGCAACTACAAGAACTTGAAGAAGCTGAGCAAGCAATAAAGCAAGCTCTTGAAAACGAACCACAAAACCAAGCGCTACTGACAATGTTAGCGCAAATATATCAACAACAACTTGATTTAATTAACAAGGTGCACGCGCCACGTTGGCAGCACATTTAGGAGTACGATATGAAAGCGATTTTATTAGGACTGAGCTTATTTCCACTGGCGGCATTTGCGGGTGAAAAAATAGATAAGCAAATAGACGTACCAAGTGGCGGCACTATTTTTATTGAAAACCAACGCGGTGATATACATATTACAGGCTGGGATAAAAACGAATTTAAAGTATCTGGCGAGCTTGATGATAAAGCACAGGGTTATGAGCTTAAAACAAGTGGCGATAAAACACAGTTTATTGTAAAAATGCCCCGTAAATCAAATTGGGGTAATAGTGGTGACGGCTCAAACCTAACTATATTTATGCCTAAAAGCAGTAGTTTAGAGTTTGCTGGCGTTAATGTATCGGTGACTGCAAAGGAGCTTAAAAACGGCGCTGAAGTAGATGTGGTTAACGGTGAAATTACGGTAGATGATATTACTGGCAACATTAAGCTCACCACTGTAAATGGTGATGTGAACGCTGAGAACTTAAACGGGAATATTCAGTTTGAAACCGTAAATGGTGAAATTAATGATAGGCAATCAAGTGGTGAGCTGCGTTTTAGCGCTGTTAATGGTGATATTAAATCAACTTCAAGCGCTAATGATGTACGCCTTGAAAACGTAAATGGCGATATAGAATTTACGTTATCGGCTATTAAAAACCTACGTATTAATACGGTCAATGGCGAAGCAGAAGTACAGATTAACGAGCTTTTAAAAGGCGGTGATGTACGTTTTGAATCAGTAAGTGGTGATGCCGACTTTTATTTCCCACAAAGTGTATCAGCAAAGTTTGAAATTAAAGCCCATGCTAATGGTAAAATCATTAACAAAGTCAGTAGTGACAAAGTCAGTAAAGCTAAATATGGCCCAGCCAGTGATTTAGAGTTTAGTATTAATGGCGGTAATGCAAATGTTGAAATGGATACCATAAGTGGACGAATAGAGCTTCGTACCAAATAACACTCATTCCCCATCACGATTACAAAAAGCAGGAAAGATTTCCTGCTTTTCTATTTGCACAGCCCCTGCAAGTCGATAGAATAGAGCCATTCAATTTTACTACTGTGAAGTTATGGCCAAACCAGATAAGCAAGTCGATACTCTTAAAGTTCCTCCCCATTCAATAGAAGCTGAACAATCTGTTTTAGGTGGCTTAATGCTTGATAACCAAGCTTTTGACCGCGTAGCTGAGCTTGTTGTATCACAGGATTTTTATACCCGCACGCACAAGTTAATTTTTGAGGCGATGACGGCACTTGCTGAGATTGGCGATCCGATAGATTTAATCACTATTTCTGAAAGTTTAGAAAAAAATAATAAACTTGCAGGTATTGGGGGTTTTGCTTACTTAGCCGAAATTGCTAAAAATACGCCAAGTGCAGCCAACATTGATGCCTACGCAAACATTGTACGTGAGCGTGCTGTTGTACGTGAAATGATTGGCGTGGCAAATGAAATAGCCGAAGCGGGTTTTAATACCGAAGGGCGTACTAGTCACGACCTACTCGATTTTGCCGAAAGCAAAGTATTTAAAATTGCCGAGCAACGTACAAAAAGTACGGAAGGCCCGCAAAGTATTCATAACATACTCGAAAAAACCGTTGATAAAATAGAAGAGCTTTATCAATCGCCACAAGATGGTGTAACGGGTGTAAGTACAGGTTATGCCGATCTTGATAAAATGACGACGGGCCTGCAACCGTCTGACTTAATTATTGTTGCAGCGCGTCCTTCAATGGGTAAAACCACCTTTGCGATGAATCTTGCAGAACATGCCGCAATGACTCAAGACAAACCCGTGCTAATTTACTCGCTAGAGATGCCTTCAGAACAAATTATGATGAGGATGTTAGCGTCTCTTGGCCGTATTAACCAAACTAAGGTACGTACAGGTCAGTTAGATGATGACGATTGGGCGCGACTTTCATCAACAATGGGCTTGTTGATGGAAAAAGGCAAAATGTATGTTGATGATGCCTCGGGCTTAACACCTACCGATGTTCGCTCTCGTGCACGTCGTATTGCGCGTGACCACGGCGGCATTAGTATGATCATGGTCGATTACTTGCAGCTAATGCGCGTACCTAGCCTTGCTGATAACCGAACGCTTGAAATTGCTGAAATTTCGCGTTCACTTAAATCACTAGCAAAAGAGCTAAAATGTCCGGTTGTTGCGCTTTCGCAGCTAAACCGTACGCTAGAGCAACGTGCCGATAAACGCCCAATTAACTCAGATTTACGTGAGTCAGGGTCGATAGAGCAGGATGCCGATTTAATCATGTTTATTTACCGTGACGAAGTTTACAACGAAGACAGTACCGATAAAGGTATTGCTGAGATTATCATAGGTAAACAACGTAACGGCCCAATTGGTAAAGTGCGTTTAACATTCCAAGGTCAATTTTCTCGCTTTGATAATTACGCGGGACCAGCGGTAGATGACGATTACTAATGCGCTTAGCCACTGCTGAAATTAACTTAACGGCACTTGCGCATAATTTAGCGCAAGTTAAGGGCTTTGCACCTAACAGCAAAGTGATGGCGGTGCTAAAAGCAAATGCTTACGGGCATGGATTAGTAACGATTGCGCAGCATTTAAATAATGCTGACGCATTTGCTGTGGCACGTATAGATGAAGGGCTTGCCCTTCGAGCTGGGGGCTTAACAAAACCAATTGTTTTACTAGAAGGCTTTTTTAACAAAGCCGACTTACCGATTCTGCTCGCCAACAATTTTCAAACTATTATTCACGATGAGTACCAATTAGCGGCGCTTGAAAAAGCAAAGCTAGATGCACCAATAACATGCTGGTTAAAAGTAAATACAGGTATGCATCGATTAGGTATTGCGCCAGAGCAGTTTGAAGCCTTTTATAGCCGCTTGCAAAAAACACCTAACGCTAAAAATACCGTTAATTTAATGACCCACTTTTCGTGTGCTGATGACGTTGATAATGCTAAAACGGTTCAGCAAATTACGTTGTTTGATAATTTAGTGAATGGTATTGACCAAGCGCATTGTTTATCAAATTCGGCTGGTATTATTGCCTGGCCGAGCGGTCATGGCGATTGGGTGCGTCCTGGGCTTATGTTATATGGTGTATCGCCAATGGCAAATAGTATTGGGCAGCAACACAAATTAAAACCAGTTATGCGCTTAACTACGCGCGTAATTGCAGTGCGAGATGTGCCTGCTAATGAGGCTGTTGGGTATGGTGGTCGTTGGAAAAGCGATAAACCAACCAAGTTAGCTGTTGTAGCTATGGGTTATGGCGATGGTTATCCTCGGCATGCTAAAGAGGGGACACCGGTAATAATTGGTGAGCAGCGTTATGGTATTGTAGGTAGCGTAGCTATGGACATGATCAGCGTTGATATAGGCGCTAATGAGCATAATATTAAAGTTGGCGACAGAGTCACTATGTGGGGCCCTGAGCTACCAGTTGAAGAAATAGCACTGTGCGCTGATACTATTCCTTACGAGCTATTATGTAATATTACACCACGCGTAAGTTATGAGTATCAGCCATAGTTAGTTTTTAGCGTATACCAATTGGGTATAATTACTCTTTTATAAAGTAAATGTCGCTAAAGCCCATACGGGCAAATTCTTGGTCGCGAAAGTTACGAACAGAAGCAGACCCTTTTGAGGTCATTTCTATTTGGCGTACCATATTTAAGTAATTTGTTAAATCAATACCCTCGGCAGCAGCAATAGCTTGATACATGTCGTGGTATTTATCTTTTGCGAAGTTAATTTCGCGCGGTTGGTTTTTAAATGTATACGTTATTCTGCGTGCCATAATAAGCTCAGTTAAATTGAGTGTTAGTATAATTTTACACTGTATTGAACTGGCATTGAATGATTTGTTTAAATCAAATAATTAAAAAGTAGAGTTTAAAATGAAATTATCAGTAGAGATCAGTAAATATCCACTTCACCAAGATTACATTCCGTTTATTAAAGGCTTTATTGACCGCTTAAACGAATACGAAAATTTAAAAGTGATTACTAATACGCTATCAACGCAAATTTTTGGTGATTATGATTTAGTAATGCAGGTGTTAAATACCGAAATTAAGCGCTCATATGAAGAATTTGGTAAAGCTATTTTTGTATGTAAGTTTCTCTCTGGCGACTTATCGCCTGAATAATCTATAATACCAATCTGCATAAATCTTTGATCAATTTAACGAATTAAATTGCACTATAACGTCGTTAAAAATTTTTTATTTAGAACAACTAGATACAAAAATTTTTGCCTAGTTTTAGCGTGATTTTCTTAACGTTAAATAGACCCCGTATATAAGCAGATTGGTATAACAAATGGCGCAACTAAACGGTGATTGCATAATATGGACTTTTTAACACAAACCTTAAGCGGTTTTACAGCAATGTCGCATTGGGAATACATTGCGGTAGGATTGTCGATGGCGTACTTATTATTGGCAATAAAAGAAAGCTTATGGTGTTGGCCGGCGGCATTTTTTAGCACGCTCATTTATACAATTATGTACTGGAATGGCGCATTGCTCATGGAGTCGTTACTTAATTTTTATTATATGTATATGGCTGTGTTTGGATGGGTTGTATGGAGAAAAGGCAAAGCTGAAAATTTAAATATTACATCGTGGTCGATAAACCGTCATGCTGTTTTAATTAGTTTAACAACCGTAGCTGCAATTACAATTGGTTACGTTATGCAAAACTATACGCATGCCGATTTTGCTTATCTTGATAGTTTCACAACGTGTTTTGCGGTAGTAACTACTTACTTAGTTGCTAAAAAAGTCCTCGAAAACTGGCTGTACTGGATTGTAATAGATGCAGCTTCCATGTATTTATATTATGAAAAAGGCTATTACCCAACGCTTGCGCTTTTTATATTTTATACCATTATGGCCGCGTGGGGCTTTAAAACTTGGTACGAAGAGTACGAACAAAGCCAAGCTAAGCCGCTAGCTCAGCTTTAATTAATGATTGAGCATAATCAGCTAGTAAAAATGTGTAGGGCGTTTATAGAGCCTACTAGCGTTACTTCAAGCGAGCGACTACTAAATGGTTTTAGTAACGATAATTTTTTAATACGTACCAAACAACAAGGGTATTTATTAAAGTGTTATAAAAGCCATTGGCCAGCCATAGGACTTGAAGCACAGCGTTTTTTAAGTGAGCTTAATATATGTCCTGCGCCTGTTTGGCTCGATAAAAAGAATAGCCGTGCGGTATTTAATTATATTGAAGGTAATACAGCGCAATCGGATATAACGCTTAGCTTTATTAATAAACTTGCTCAAGTGCACAATTACAAAGTGTCTACTGCGCCAATGGATATAGCTAAAGAGCTGCATTTTTATCAAAGCACCGGCGTATATACGCAATATAAACCTCAAATAGAGCAGGCACTCAAAGTAGTTGCAGCCATGCAATTTGATGAAGGCTTTTGTCATAATGACTTGGTAAAAGATAACATTATTGTAAATGCTTCGGGCATGTATTTAATTGATTTTGAGTACGCGCAAACTAACGATGTATATTTTGATTTGGCAGCCCTTGCAGTGAGTTTTAACCTTAATGAGCAAAGTAAAAAAGCGCTGTTAAACAACTATAAAAATAGCGTTGATAAAAAAAGCACGTTTTACCCATCAATAGATAAGTTAAATTACTATAAGCTGTTTTTTTTGGTGTTATGTATTGCTTGGTATGAGGAGCGCAGCATAACTAGTAAATCTATAATGTTACGTGCGCAGCTAAATAAACTTGTTACTAATACTTTTTTATAAAAGTTACAAACCACCAAAGCGTTCAGCGAGCTCTTTGTACTTTGTTACTTCGGCCGCATCAAATTGTGGTTCGCCATTCTCGTCTTCAGATTTAGCAATTAATAAACTTTCTCTAGAGAGGCGTTTTACACGCTCTACTTTTACACCTAAAAATTCAGCGACTTGCTCAGTAGACAATAAACTCATTATTATTTCCTCGTATTAAACTAATCCTCACAGCGACAATCATAATTTTAATGTTACTAAACCGTTACTGTTTCTTATCTAATAAGAATAAATAGCGTGTTTTTAAGCCTTTGTGAAGTGTTTTATTTAAAAGAGTTTAATTAATAAGCATATAAGCTGATCTTACTGGTATTTATTTAAAGATCTCTTTATCATTGCGGGTGCTAAAGCACTGATATCGCGAGTTGGTGTGGCGGCAACAAATGTGCTCTCGTGGTGAAATGGATATCACGTGGCCCTCCGGAGGCTGAGTTGTAGGTTCGATCCCTACCGAGAGCGCCATTTGCTTTTATATGTATTAATTATCCTCTCTATATTACCTAGCTTCTTATTAATTACTCTTGTATTTAAAAATGCATTTACTGCAAAAACTTTGAAAGTTAATTTTAAAAACAGCTTTCTAGTTATTTATACAATGCAAAATTAGCATCCAAAAATCATGTTGTAATTATTTGCATATAAGATTTAGTGATAAATGAGGAAGACCGATTCAATGTTAAATAGTCAATTAGAGATACTAGCTCAAGGACACGCTTATCTTGAAGGTGTAACTAAAGAGGACTATTCCCAAGTCATTACTCCTAACTTTATTAGCTCGGCTGGAGCTCATATGCGACATATTATCGATCATTATCAATCTTTAATGACCGGCTTTAGCACGCAAAAAATAGATTATGATTGCCGCTTAAGAGGAGGAGATATTGAAAACTCTCCAACTGCTGCAATAAAAAAAATTGCCGAAATAACAACGTGGGTTGAACAGCTAAGTCCAGATGATTTTAATAAACCGTTATCACTTTCAAGCGAAGTTTCGATTAAAAGCAAAAATGTACAAACAGTAACCACATCACTTGCGCGAGAGCTTATTTTTGTAGGCAGTCACGCTGTGCACCATTACGCGATGATTTCACAAATTTCTTTTGCTCAAAAGTCGCAGCTCGATCAAAGCTTTGGTTTAGCACCAAGTACAGCTACTTTTTTAAGAGAAAATAGCCAGCCAGCACAACCAAAATCGATGCAAAATTAAAATGTGCACGTTAAGCTACTTTTTAACTGATGATGGCTACGAGCTATTTTTTAATCGCGATGAGCAAAAAACACGAGAAACGGCAATCGCTCCAAGTAAGCACCAGGGCAATGCAATTTTCCCTATTGATCCGCAAGGAGGAGGTACTTGGCTTGGGGTATCGCATTTTGGGCAAACACTCGCATTATTAAATGATTACCAAAGTGTATTTGATATAACTGCGGTAAAGCATAGTAGAGGTCTGTTAATCCCTCATTTACTGAGCAATAAAGCCCCTGCATTGTACCAATTACAAAACATGGATTTATCGGGCTACGCGCCTTTTAAGTTGTGTATTTTTCCGGATGGGCTATCGATAAATAACAATAACGTGGTTTTTGTTAGGTGGGATGCAAAGCAGTTAATCTACTGCCAAGTTGAACCACTTGCTACGTCATCAGGTGTTGAGCTTGAAACGGTGACACAAAAGCGTAAACAACAATTTAAGCAACTTATTGATTTAAGATACCCTGAAAGTGAGCAGTTTTTAGCGTTTCATTACAGTAAAGCCGAACAAGGGCAATATGGCGTAAATATGCTTAGGGAAGATGCAATGACGGTCAGTATTAGCCATATTAAAGTTGGTAACACTATACGTTTTAATTATTTTGATAAGCAGTCTCAGCTCATTAGTAGCATTGGTTGTTTAAAAGTGGCTGCTGCTTAACTAAATATTTTTATAGCTGTTACATAACTAAAAAGTCGACGCAATTAATAGCGTCGACTTTTTTTGCTCAATTTTTACCTGCTATATTAATACAGCAGGTAAAAATTATGAGTGATTTATATAATCATCCTTTTTATCACCAAGGTAGAGCTTAAGTAGCTTTTCAGGCGCACTTGGTAGGTGCACACTTAAAAGTAATCCTGGCGTGTGATTAAAGTTGCTATCAATGCCCATGCAATGAAATTGAGCGCCTAGCTTATGGTATTGCTTTAATAAAATCGGTATGTCTTTTTTATCTTCTTCTATTCCCATAACCAATGCTGATACATGGCTTATATTTAACGTGTGGTCATTAATAAAGTCTTCAAACTCTGGGTGGAGCTTATTATTAAAAGGCGTATTGGCGCTAACACCTTGTTTATTATTAACCATTGCATGGTCAATAATTGCAACAGAACGAGGGTCATAAAGTTTACTTAATGAAACCGTGCCATATAAAGTCCTATAGCGTGGATTTTGCGCCATAAACGCACCAATCCCTTTAAATAGCAGTAATAAACCATGGTAACTGCCCTGATGTTTTTGAACTATAAACGAGCGACCCATTTCTAAGCACGGCTGTTGCTGATTAATAAAAGAAGGTTCAAAGTTAAACATTTGCGATAAATAAAGAGCGCTCACGTCGCTATTTTTTTGTAATAAATCGGTTTGTCCAATTCTATAAGCACCAATAATTTCTTCATTTTTATGATCAAAAATAAACAAATGCATGTAAGTCGCATCAAACTTATCTGTGTCGCATGGCTCGCCACTTCCTTCGTTTAATGTGCGAAAAGTTATTTCTCTGAGGCGTGTTATTTCAGTAACGCAATTAGGTATTTGCTCTTGGTAGCCGTAATAAACTGAGTAACCTTTAAAGTCGACTAAGTGCTGCTCGCTTGGCAAGTTAGCAAGCTCATTTTTCATTTTTGTTTTATCAACTTCCTGCATAATGGCTTTGAGCTGTGTTGATTGGTTATCCTCTTGCCAAGGCGTTACAAAGCGCTCATCGTTTAAGTAACATTGCAAGCGCGCAAGTGCGTTTATGTCGTCAGTTTTTTCAAACTTATTTAATAATTTGGGTGTAAGTAAATTACCAGCGCTTAAGCTAATAGAGCTTTTTTGAATTTTAAGTAATTCGCGTATTAGCATTAATAATCTAAATCGGTAGTAAACACGCCCCAAGTTATAAAAGGTTGAGCTATTCTGACCGCTAATAAATACAGGCAATAAAGGAGCTTGTGTTTTTAAAGCTAGTTGAGCGGCTAAGCGATTCCATTGCCCGTCAGTTACACGCTGTTTTTCTGATTGAAAAAATGACACTCTTCCCGCAGGAAAAACCACAAGTAAGCCATCATTTTTAACATGACTAAAACACTGTTTTATTGCGCTGGTATTAATGGCTGCTTTTGGTTTTAGTGGGTTAGCAAAAATAAAATAGTCTTTAATTTCTTTAAATATTTTTAAACCCACGTTAGCCATTACTTTTGTATCGCTACGATAATGGGTGAGTAAATTTGCAATTATTACGCCCTCAATCATGCCATAAGGATGATTACATACCACTATGCAAGGGCCATGCTTTGGTATTTTGTCAATAACACCTTGTGCACCAAGCACATTTATACCTAATACATTTAACAGCTTTTCACTAAACTCTTGTTTATCTAAACCCGATAAATTATTAGAGAGGTATATATCACGCAGCTTATTGATGCCCAATAGGCTATCGAGCAGCGGAGCGGCTATTTTTAGTATATGACTCAAAGGAGAAACGGTGCTTATTGCCGCTACACTTAAGTTTGATATGGGGTGGTTTAATTTTGTCATATACGTTGATGCTCTTAAATTTTTATAGCTGTTGTGTATATTTAGACCGAGGAAAAACCACATTATGTTCAAATTAGGTTAATTAAGTTTGTTTAAAAGCGTAAAAATAATACTCAAATAGTCTTTTAAGTGCTAAATGGTTGTAGGTTATTAAGAAAATAGAAGAGGGTTTTAATTATCCATAAAATAAGGTTACCCACTACAGCTAATAAGAGTGATACTGCAAGTAATCCTTTGTAGTTATATATCACTACTTACAACTCAAAAACTAGACTTTTAAGCTTAATTAATGCTATTTAAAGTACATCTACTTTAAATGTAAAAAATCTCACCTTTATGCTAATTACTTTGCCCGTGTCTGAGCTCACCCCTGGTATGTACGTTGATAGCGTTACTAAGCAACACGAGGGGATCAATAGCATAAAAATTAAGACCAGTGGCTTGGTGCGCGACAAATCTATTATTAAGCGTTTAGTGTCTGAAGGGGTGCTCGAGCTGCTTATAGATTTTACTAAAGGTGATGCGCCAGTTCCTGCCAAATATAAGCCCCAAAGCGCACCTAAAACATCTAATAGCCAAAAAAAAGTAGAAAAAACATCTATAGCTATTTCTATCGAACAGGAGTTTGCTAAAGCGACTGTAAATTACGATCAGCATGGCCGAAAGTTACAATCATTATATGGCGATTTAACATCTGGCCTGAGTGCTAATATAAAAGTGCTTGATGAAATTGCCAGCGAGATAGTCAGCTCAGTTTTTCGTAATGCTAACGCTATGACTATTCTTACTCGTATAAAAGACAAACATAGCTATAACTGGCGGCATATGATCAACTGCGCCATTTTTACTGCTGTATTTGCTAAATACTTAGGGTATGGAAAAGCTGTTGTACAAGAGCTTGCAATGGGGGCGTTACTTCATGACTTGGGCCAAGCTAAATTACCGCAGGGTATATTTTCCAAGCCAACTAAACTAAGTAATAACGAGCTAGCAGCAATTAAAAAGCATGTTGCCCAAGGTTTAGGTTTAGTTAAAGGTGAGAAGGGTATAACTCCCCTTATGCTCGATATGATAGTAAATCATCATGAGCGTTTAGATGGCTCTGGTTATCCGCGAGGCCTGCAGGCTGAAAAGTTAAGTCGCCCGGCGCGTATAATGGCAATTGTAGATGTGTACGATGCTATGACAG
>NZ_AUTI01000338.1:0-17858 GCF_000497995.1 Pseudoalteromonas sp. TB25 | reverse complement strand
ATTTAGCGATTTGGTGCCCGCCATGAACTCGCTCACTCTTTATTTAAAATCAGATAAACACTTAAAACAGTGGTTACAAGTGCTACCTTCGCTGTGGGATGAAATTAAAACGAGTACTTTTAAGGGGCAGCATCACTTAATCAAAACCACATACAAGGGTGAGGACATTAATTACGTGGCTCGCTATCATAATTTAAGTGCCGATGAAGTTATTAATATTCATAGTAAAACCAAGTACCACGTTTTATTTTTAGGCTTTCAGCCCGGTTTTGCTTACCTACATGGCTTAAATGAGCAATTACATACACCAAGACGTGATGAGCCACGCATTAAAGTTCCTAAAGGCTCTGTTGCGATAGGTGCTGCACAAACCGGCATTTACCCCGCAGATACCCCAGGTGGTTGGCATATAATAGGTCATACAGATACTGTTTTGTTTGATTCGACCTCTGAGCAACCTTGTTTAATTCAACCAGGCGATACGCTTGAATTTGTTCCGCTCGATAATAAAGGAGCAAATCATGATTAAAGTACTTAAAAGTGGTGTATTACTTACAATTCAAGATTTTGGCCGTGAGGGCTACCGCCATTTAGGTGTAAGCAAAGCGGGTAGCTTAGACCCTATTGCACAAATCATTGCTAATAGATTACTTAACAATAACGACAATGATGCCGTTTTAGAAATAACTGTAGGTTTGTGCGAACTGGAATTTACCTGCGACACAGTAATTGCGCTTCATGGTGCAGATTTGCAAGTAACCCTTGATGGACATGCAATTTATCCTGGTTGGACATACGCAGTAAAAAACAAACAAGTCCTAAGTTTTGCTACTGGTAGAGCAGGCTTAAGAGCTTATTTAGCAGTGAAAGGCGGTATACAAAATGCTGAGGTTATGGGTTCTAAATCTACAGATTTAAACGCATGTTTTGGTGGTTTTGAAGGTAGATCTCTCACCACTGGTGATGAAATACCTATTACTCCTTATTATGGAGAGTTTATAAAGGTAGGCGCAATCGCTCCCGCCCAGCGCAAGCTTATACGCCTGCATCCAAGTCCTCATGCTAATTTGTTAGGCGAGACTTTACTTAGCAACTTTGTGTCTACCGCTTTTAAAGTCAGCAATAATAGTAACCGAATGGGTGTAAGGCTTGAGCATAAAAATAATTTGGGCCATTCACACTCTTTGCCATCATTAGGGGTGAGCCCTGGGAGTATTCAATTACCACCAAGTGGAGAGCCGATTGTGTTACTAAATGATGGCCAAACTACAGGGGGCTACCCTCTGCTAGGGACTGTTATTGAAGCCGACTTACGTCAATTTGCACAGTTTAGACCTTTAGATACTGTTGAGTTTAAATATGTAACGTTTGAAGAAGCAGCAAAGGCGAAGCAGAAACTTGACGGACACCTGCATCAATTGAGCCTTGCACTTAAAAATAACCTATAAAAATATTCTAAAAATAAATAGGAAAACTATGTTCGACTTAAATTATTGGCCCTGATAATCGTTTAATACTGGTTGTTTTGTATTGTGTAGGTATATTTTTAATTGAAGGTCATGGCACAAGCCCTGTTCCATTAGTTGCGCTCGGCATGTATAGCGGCAATTGCGGTACGTTAATGACGCCTATGACAGCAAATTAAATATTATTCCTACAGCTATTTTAGACTTAAAAGATAAGTACCATGTAATAAAGGTTCAAATTCAGACGGCAGTTACCTTACTCGCCGTTAATATTATTTTAATGTATAGCTTGGTGTGTAATGACTAAATCAACTTCTTCTATGGCGTGTGTATTAATTACCGGCTTTGCGCCTTTTGATGGCGATGCTATCAATCCTTCTTGGCAAGCAGTGCAAAAACTTGATGAAACTATCATCATGAAACATAAAATATGTACACTAGAACTTGCCTGTGAGTTTAATACGTCTATTAGTCAGCTTATAAACGCCATTGAGTCGCACAATCCGGCGGTTGTTTTATGTATAGGTCAAGCTGGTGGGCGCAGCGAAATATCAATTGAGCGTATTGCAATAAACGTTGACGATGCACGCATTAAAGACAATGCAGGTAAGCAACCTGTCGATACACCAATAGAAAAAAATGGCCCTGATGCGTATTTCACTAATTTGCCAATAAAGCGTATGTTACAAGCACTGCACAACAGCAATATACCTGCTGCCATTTCCAATACGGCAGGTACGTATGTATGCAATCACGTTATGTATGGCCTTATGCATTACATAAATGATCACTGCGCTGTAATGAAAGGTGGCTTTGTGCATATTCCTTATTTACCAAGCCAAGCTGTGCACCACAATGGCGCACCAAGCATGAGCGAAGAAACCGTTATTAATGCCCTGAGAGTTATGATTGCACAAGCTTTGAACAATAATAGCGACGTAAAAATAGCAGCAGGAACGACGCATTAACCACTTTGGTGCAATTACATCTAGCTTGGTGCATAAATTATTCTTAATTAATTGTAAAAGCTATGTGACTTGAGTAATTTTTTCTGATAAAACAAGGTTTCGCAGCACAGCAAATTGGCTCTGCTGCACACATAATAGGAATGAGGAGTTACTATGTGTTCAATTTTTGGGGTATTAGATATTAAATCTGATCCCACTCAATTGCGTACCCAAGCAATTGAAATGTCAAAGCTGCTTAGACACCGTGGCCCAGATTGGTCTGGTGTATATGCATCTGAAAAAGCTATTTTAGTGCATGAGCGTTTAGCTATTGTTGGTGTATCAAGCGGTGCACAGCCTTTATACAATCCTGAAAAAACAAATATTTTAGCGGTTAACGGTGAGATTTATAATCATAAAGAACTTGCAGCAGAGTTAGATGTTGATTTTACTTTTCAAACTCAATCAGACTGTGAAGTTATTTTAGCGCTGTATAAACAAAAAGGACCTGACTTTTTAGATGACCTAAATGGCATTTTTGCATTTTGTTTATACGACGAAGAAAATGACGCCTACTTAATTGGCCGTGACCATATTGGTATTATCCCGCTTTACACCGGTCACGACGAGCACGGTAACTTTTACGTTGCTTCTGAGCTAAAAGCACTTTCTCCAATTTGTAAGCATATTGAAGAATTTCCACCAGGGCATTACCTGTACAGCAAAGATGGCAAAATGACGCCTTATTACAAACGTGATTGGGAAACATTTGATGCAGTTAAAGATAACAGCGCAGAAGCGCAAGACGTTAAAGATGCATTAGAAGCGGCCGTTAAACGTCAATTAATGTGTGACGTGCCTTACGGTGTATTACTTTCTGGTGGTTTAGACTCATCGGTTATCTCTGCTATTACCCAGCGCTTTGCTGCAAAACGTATTGAAGATAACGACGAAAGCGACGCATGGTGGCCTAAGCTGCATTCTTTTTCAGTAGGTCTTGAAGGCTCACCTGATTTAGCGGCTGCACAAAAAGTAGCTGACATGATTGGTACTATTCACCACCCTATCATTTTTACCATTCAAGAAGGTATTGATGCACTGCGTGAAGTGATTTACCATATTGAAACGTATGATGTAACAACAATTCGTGCCTCTACACCTATGTACCTAATGGCTCGCCAAATTAAAGCAATGGGCATTAAAATGGTGTTATCTGGCGAAGGTGCTGATGAGCTATTTGGTGGTTACTTATACTTCCATAAAGCCCCTAACGCACAAGAGTTTCATGAAGAGCTAAACCGTAAAGTATCAAAACTGCATATGTTTGACTGTTTACGTGCTAATAAATCAATGGCGGCATGGGGCGTAGAAGCACGTGTACCGTTTCTTGATAAAGAATTTGTTGATGTTGCTATGCGTATCAACCCTGAAGCTAAAATGTGTAAAGATGGAAAAATTGAAAAACACATTTTACGTGAAGGCTTTGAAGGTTACTTACCTGATGAAGTGCTATGGCGTCAAAAAGAGCAATTTTCAGATGGTGTTGGTTACAGCTGGATTGATAAGTTAAAAGAGTTTGTAAACGAGCAAGTAAGCGATCAAGAGCTTGCAAATGCAAAGTTTAAATACCCTATTAATACGCCAGATTCAAAAGAAGCTTACTACTACCGTACTATTTTTGAATCGCATTTCCCTGGTGATGCATCAGCTAAATGTGTACCGCATGGTAAATCGGTAGCGTGTTCGACTCCTGAAGCACTTGCATGGGACGCATCGTTCCAAAACAATGCTGATCCATCAGGTCGTGCTGCAGGCGTTCATAACGACGCATATGCAAGCAAAGGTTAATACTCTTTGTTTAGCGAAGCGTAAGCCTAAATGGCTTACGCTTCGCTTTATAGAGCTCACTTCTACCGAATCTGTTTTTTATAGCCCTGCACATAACTTAAAAGGCTCAAGTGCTTTAATTGTTATTTATAAAAATGGGTTAACTTCAAAAACAATGCAATATATTGCATCACAATCAACTTACCCTGCTACCGTATTTTTAAATCAAAATGAGATAACTAAACGCCATTGTAAAATTCGCTGGTTTAATCGAACGAGTGAAATTAAACGCTGTGGACATGGTACTTTAGCAGCCGCTAATTTTTTAATAGACCATTTGGGTTATTGCCCTGAAGTATTTACTTCAATGAGTAATGAGCGCTTTACTATAAGAGTAAAAAAACAACGCGCTCAGCTGTTACTAAAAAGCATAGAGCCTAAAAAAAGCGAGTTAGCTGAAGGTGAGTTACAAAGTGTGTTTTCAGTAGCAATAAAAGCAGCCTACAGTACCGGCGACAAAAACGGTTATACGGTTGTATTATTTAGTAAAGAATTTAATAAGGAATTTAGTAAAGAATTCGATAAAGAAGTTGAAAAAGACGATTTAAAAAGCGTACATGTTGATTTTAAAGCTTTGTGTGCACTCCACAAAAATGCAGTAATTGCCCTTCGTATAAAAAATAAAGACAAGAAAAATGCCATAGCGCATTTTAGATACTTTGCACCCCAGTTTGGTGTAAATGAAGACAGTGCTACAGGCTCTGCGGTATCTGTTATTGCCCCCCTGCTATTTAGACTGTACGGTTTAAATAAAGCCAAGCTTATACAACAATCAAATAATGGTGCATTGCTAAACTATGAGTTTAACAATGCCCAAGTTGTCATTTACTAAACATAACTTAAGTAAGGTTTAAAGCGGTCTTAATAAGCACAGAGCAAAATAGTTACTATCGTCTTGCCATGTTTGCTCTAACTTTAAATTAGCTTGCGCTGCAAGCTGCTTAAACGACTCAAGCGTGTACTTGTGAGAGTTTTCCGTATGAATGCTTTCACCTTCTATAAAGTCTATTTGCTGATCATTTATAATCACGCTTTGAGTACGATTACTTACTAAATGCATTTCGATACGGCTATGTTGCTCGTTAAAGCGTGACTCGTGGCTAAAGTTATCTATATTAAATGTGCCGTTTAGCTCGTTATTAATACGTTGTAGTAAATTTTTATTAAAAGCACCGGTAACTCCCGCTTTATCGTTATATGCATTGAGTAGCACTTGGCGCTCTTTTACTAAATCAACCCCAATTAATACATAACCATTTACACCGCATAAGCGATGGAAATTATTCATAATTTCTATGGCTTTAACTGGGGCAAAATTACCAAGAGTAGAGCCCGGAAAGTACACCAAATTAGTTTGACTGTCTAAAGCGGTGTCTTTGGTTAGCTGTTTGACCATTTGGCTATGTGTAAAGTCTCCTAATAATGGCGAAATTGCCAAATCTGGAAATAACGGTGACAAATGTGCAAGTGAATAACTGAGCATCTCCTCAGATATTTCAAACGGTACAAAGGTTTTAACGTTTGCCATATGCGCTAATAAATAGGCTACCTTTTTACCCGAGCCACAGCCGGGCTCTATAATAGAGAGGTTTTCAGGTAGCATTTGAGCAATCGACTTTGAGTGTTGCGCTAATATAGAAAGCTCAGTACGTGTAACATAATACTCTTGTAAGGTTGTTATTTGCTCAAATAATGCAGCACCTTTATCATCATAAAAATATTTACACGGAAGCGTTTTTTGTTGTTGAGTTAATCCGCTTATCACGTCGTTTAAAAATTCAGTGTCGGTTATGTTACTTTGTTTAATCGCTGTTACTTGGCTCATACTATATCCTTAGCTAGTCTTATCCCACTGCACATCCACGCTTGATGTGGGTAATAAAAATTCCGGTATGTTTGTCGTAAATGGTTTTGAGGGGTAAACACACACCCGCCCCGTAACACCATTTGGTTATTCATAAATTTACCATTGTATTCCCCTGCTACTCCTTCAATAGGCTTAAAGCCGGGGTATGGCAAATATGCACTGTTTGTCCATTGCCAACATGAATCCGTTAACTGGTTTATTTCAGTATCATCTTTTGTTTGTTGTGGTGTTAGGTAGTTATTATTAGTGTCTTTTAAAGGTGTATTTTTAGCTGCATATTCCCACTCGAACTCTGTAGGCAAGCGAGCCTTTACAAAATTAGCATAGGCGCTGGCCTCAAAATAACTAACATGGCTGATGGGAGCACTTAAATTTAAAGGCTGGAATCCATAGTGTGTAAACTCAAACCATTCGTTATTTATGTAATGCCAATATAATGGATGCGTTAAACGAGTGTTTTGAATATGCGCCCAACCGTCGCTTAACCAATATTGTGGATTGCTATATCCACCGGCATTTATAAAGTCTAAATATTCACCATTAGTGACCAATCTATTAGCAAAGCTGAATGGATGAATTAGTACTTGGTGTTTGGGGCACTCGTTATCATATGCAAATTCATCTTCGGCATTTGTGCCGATATTAATAATGGCTTTTTCAAAATTGATAAAATTAAGGGGTTTAATATCAGCTGATTTTTTTTGGCTATTTAAAAGCGATGTTTTATATTGAGGAAATAATGGATTTACTGAAAAGTTATATTTGATGTCCATAAGCATTAGTTCTTGATGCTGTTGCTCGTGGTGTAACCCAAGTTCAATAATATCTTTAATGTGCGGGTTAACGTCAGTCTTAAGTAATTCAATCACGCGGCTATCCACATGTTCTCTGTAAGCTAGTACTTCGTCTAAACATGGCCTAGATAAGCTTCCTCTGTTTGCCCGTTTAAATTGCTCTCCAATCCCATTGTAGTAAGAATTAAAAAGCATTTTATAGTGAGGATTAAACACTGCGTACTGTTTACAATGAACACTAAGTAAAAACGTTTCAAAAAACCACGTGGTATGCGCTAAATGCCATTTAGTAGGACTGGCATCAGCCATAGCTTGTAATTGGCAATCTTCTACAGTGAGTGGTTCGATAATGGCTAGGCTTTCGTCTCTAACGCTACAAAAGCGTTTAACAAGTTCGTTTTGATTGGTATCGTTTGTAACGCTTTCACGCATAATAGTATTAATCCTTTGCCTATCTATTTATAAAATATAGCTTAGTGTTGTGTTAAATCATATTCATATTACAACTTGATTAAAGATGCTTATCGGCTTATAAATTTATAATAGCCTTGAAGAGAAATTTGCTCTTTGCTAGCCGGTCTTTGATTATTCTTACGTGCATGCAAGCATGAGAAATAACGCATAAGCTGTTACCGAACCGCTAAGCTATAAAACTAGGAGCGATTAAATTGCGCCTAGATTAAATAAATTTCAATCCTTAAAGACTAACAAGTCCTAATATTTAAGCATTAATTAAGCTACTTAAAAATGATCTTTTTTTACTTAACCAAGTAAATTAATACTTTTAATAGCAAACTAAATTTTAACGTTCACTGAATTTTTAAATTTAGGGCTTTTAAATGAAAAAATCATGGATTTGGCCATATAAACAGCGTTTTAAATACAAATTCATTTACATTTAATATTTAACTCATACACTACTAGCTGTATGATCACGCTTCAAATTAGTTAGTCTTCAAATAATTACGGTATTACTTTTTACTTAATATTTAAAGACTAATGTAATTCGATATGACGCCGAATTTATTTTGGCTTGTTAGGACAACTAAAGAGGTATTGCATGAAGGAAAATCATGACAAATATAGTATTGACAACACGGATTACACCGTAGGTCAGGACAACGTACAAAAGTGGGGGTTTGATATTCACAACCCTGTTTTTGGAACTAGTGCGGGCCTGATTGTCATCTTTTTAATCGCCATACTTGTTACCGACCCACAAGCTGCAAAAACAGCGCTTGATAGTATCAAGACCGATATTATTAATAATTTTGATGCCCTATTTATGTGGGCTGCTAACTTCTTTGTACTCTTTTGTTTAGCACTTATTGTTTCTCCTTACGGTAATATTCGCCTTGGTGGTGTTGACGCTAAACCTTCTCACTCTCGCGTTTCATGGCTTGCTATGTTATTTGCTGCCGGTATGGGTATAGGCCTTATGTTTTGGGGCGTTGCTGAACCAGTTGCTTACTTTACTGGTTGGTACGAAACCCCGCTTAATGTAGCCGCTAATACACCAGAAGCTGCAAAATTAGCAATGGGCGCAACTATGTTTCATTGGGGTCTTCACCCTTGGGCTATTTACGCTGTTGTTGGTTTATCTCTTGCGTTTTTTACATACAACAAAGGTTTACCTCTTTCAATTCGTTCTATTTTTTATCCTATATTAGGTGATAGAGCTTGGGGTTGGCCTGGTCATATCATTGATATCTTAGCTGTACTTGCTACGTTATTTGGCCTTGCAACATCTTTAGGTTTAGGTGCGCAACAAGCTTCTGCTGGTATTAACCATGTATTTGGTACAGAAGGTGGTGTTGGCTCTCAAATATTAGTAATAGTGGGCGTAACACTACTAGCTATAATTTCTGTTGTGCGCGGAATTGATGGCGGCGTAAAACTTTTAAGTAACATTAATATGCTAATTGCTTTTGCTTTATTAGTGTTTGTTTGCTTAGTAGGTTTTGCTGTTGCTATGGGTAACGTACCCACTACCGTGATGGGCTATGTAGAAAATATTATTCCATTGAGTAATCCTCACGGTCGTGAAGACGAAACATGGATGCATGGTTGGACTGTGTTTTACTGGGCTTGGTGGATTTCCTGGTCGCCGTTTGTAGGTATGTTTATCGCGCGTGTATCACGTGGTCGTACAATTCGTGAATTCTTAATTGCAGTTTTACTTATTCCTACTCTAGTTACCGTTTTATGGATGTCTATTTACGGTGGTATTGCGATTGATCAAGTAGTTAATGGTGTTGGTGCGTTAGGCACTAATGGTTTAACTGATGTACCTTTAGCTATGTTCCAAATGCTTGATGAATTACCTTTATCTAATATTTTATCGTTTATTGCAATTTTATTAGTGTTGGTATTTTTCATTACGTCATCTGACTCTGGTTCATTAGTAATTGATTCAATTACAGCTGGCGGTAAAATTGATGCACCGGTACCACAACGTATATTTTGGGCATCGGTTGAGGGCGCAATTGCAGCTGCTTTACTTTGGATTGGTGGCACACAAGCAATTGAAGCACTACAAGCAGGCGCTGTCTCTACAGGCTTGCCATTTACTATTGTATTATTATTTATGTGTTTAAGTTTAGTTTTAGGTTTACGAACTGAGCCTCGCCCAGTTAAGTAATACTTTTAGTGAGTAATACTTTTAATTAGTAACGAAAGCGCCGCAATTTTTGCGGCGTTTTTTTGTTTGGTCATTAAAAGCTAGAGCCACAGCTCTGAGATTGGAGTATCTACACGATAATGATAACTCAGCTGCGCTTGTAAAAGTTCTGCTGTAGCAAGTGCATCCGTTAACGCATTGTGATTTTGATATGCTGGTAGGGAATAACGCGCACGGCAATCTGTTAGCCTAAGAGAACCTAATTTTGTGTTAAACAACCGCCCTAATAACCCCTGCCTTGCTTTTAGTGCTCTTTTTTCTATTTCCATTGTATCAACAAGTGCAAACTCAATACCTTCTTTAAGCCTTAACAATAACGCATTATTTAAAAAGTGACGTTCTATTGCTGCATAATGCACCACGACAACTTTACCACTGAGCGCTTCAAGTAAAGGCTCTATAATTTGATTAAAGTCGGGGGCGTCGTCCACCTCAGAGTGCGTTATTCCATGTATTAAAATAGACTCTTCATGAAGGTTTCGCCTAGGCTGCACCACCCAATGCCGACTGTGCTTACAATAAATGCGCTCTAAATTGAACGGCACTAAACCAACACTCACTATATCGTCGTTTTGGCTATTTAAGCCTGTTGTTTCAAAATCCATTGCTACAAAAGGCACGTCTTTTATTGCAGCTTTGTCTTGATTATAAGCACCCGCATAAAAGTGTTTTAGGAGTTTATTTTTGGTGCTATTGGCAAGCTCGTTATACCTAGCTTGCCAATCAATTGCTTTATGATTACGCGGATTCATAGGCTACTTCACACCAGAGTTTGCTGTGTAGCTAAATTTTAAATAGCTTTGTGCTTTTTCTAAAATGGCGAACGCCTCTTTTAAGTTTCGTTGCTCGAACGGAGAAAGTAAATGTGGATCTAAGTCGTTATCGGGCTCTTCGCCCTTCTCTATTTGCCACGCTTGATGGCGAATTCGCATCATGGCAATATACTCAAGTGCATCACGTAAATCTTGCGCTTTACCCTGTGGTAAAAGTTTCGCTTCAATAATATCTTCTAGTCGTTCAAACGAATTTTGTTTACGTGAACCAATAGCCAATGCGTGCACGCGAATAACATCAGAAAGAGGTGCAGTCCCTCTTCGCTTTAAGTTCATTGAACGCTTATGTTGGCCATTATGCTCCATAACAAAGCCTTTAAAGAAACCTAGTGGAGGTGTTCTATTTCTAGCATTTGCTGCCATATTAGCTAAAAATACGCGATTTACTTTACTTTGTTTTGCTATAAATATTTTAAGCTCGTCGGCCCACTTGGTTTTACCCCACACACCGTCTAAGTCAAAAAATATAGAACTATTAAGCAATGCTTGTGGTTTTGGCTGCGCGATCCAATCTGCAAATTGATCGAACCACTGTGAGCGAGTTTTACGCCATTTTTTAAACGACGCCATAATTTCTCCATCACAGTAGGTGTAACCACACTGCGCTAAACCATCACACACAAAATCGGCAATATTTTGAAAATACGCGTTATGTTTTTCGTCGTCATAACTGTCATCTAAAATAAGCGCGTTGTCTTGATCGGTTACAATAAGTTGCTCGTCTCGAGCCATTGAGCCCAGAGCAATAAAACAGTAAGGCACAGGAGGTGGTCCAAACTTTTCTTCTGCTAATACAAGTAGTCTTTGTTTAAATGTACGCCCTATAACAGCCATGGCTGTACCAACCATGTGTGAGTTTGCATCTTCATTCACCATACGAACAAACACATTGGGCAATTGGCGTGCATAATGCGCCAAATCCTCTATTGTTTGTTGAGCCAGTATGCCACGTACAAGTAATAAGCTGCTTTGGGATTCATAACGCAAAATATCAGAGAGGGAGATAACGCCTATTGGGCGTCTTTTTTGTACTACTGGCAAATGATGTAAGTTATCTCTAAGCATGGCCAATACAGCTTCGAAAATATAGTCATTAGCATCTAAAAGCACTAAGTTAGTGGACATAATGTCTTTTACTTGCGTGTTAAAGGCAAGCCCTTTAGCCACTACTTTAGAGCGTAAATCCCTATCGGTTATTATACCAACTACTTGTCCATCATCTTCTTCTGGGTCATCATTTATGGGTTTATTTACATCGGTTACCAACACTGACGATACCGCCTCTTCGGTCATTAATTTAGCGATATCTTGTATTGTAGAGATTGCATCTACGGTGACTACATCTCTGTGAATTAATGATTTTACCTTCGCGGTTGTCAGGTCATTGCCATCGGCTTGCTCGACAATAGCTTGATGCAAACGCACGTTACCGTCTGTTTCGAAGTAATCAGCAAACGCATCAAACTCATCACAGTAACAATTAAAGAGCTCGACATTTATGCAATAAACTAACGTATCTTCCAGAGCAGTTGCAGGAAAACGTACCTTACGGTTCATCAATAAACCCATTTGACCAAATATACCTGCGGTAGCCAAACGATTGTACAGCTCGCCATTTCGGCGATACATTTCTACAGAACCACTTCTAATTACATACAAATCAGAAATGTCTTGTCCAAAACTCAAGATATCTGTTTTTGCTCTAAAATAAGCCACTTCTACTTGTTGAGCTAGCTCATTAAGCGCTTTTTGAGGTAAGTCATCAAAAGGAGGATGTTGTGCTAAAAATTGTGCGATTTCAACTTGTTCGGCTTGCATAAATCTCTTCCTGTATGCGCATTAAAATGACTAAATATATTTTGCAGATTAACACTATCATCGGGGTGTGAAAACAATTACTGTACAAATTTAGGCACAAAAAAAGAGCCTAAATAGACTCTTTAAATGTAATACTTATTGTATAAATTTATTTACCGCGCTGAGCGTCTTTTTGGGCTTTTTTAGCTTCTTTACGTTGCTGTAAAACAGCTTGTGCTTCATTACCAATATGGCCTTCACCACGCGCTTGCGCTAATTCTATTTGCTTTTGGCGCTCTGCAAAACGTGCGCGTTGTTCATCCGTAACTTCTTCAATACAATGATGACAAGAGACGCCCTCCATGTATTCAGGCTTTAACTTTTCGTCTTCTGTAATTGGCATACGACACGCGTGGCATTGATCATAAGAGCCTTTTTGTAGGTCGTGATCAACCGCAACGCGATTATCAAATACAAAACACTCGCCTTCCCACATGGTTTCTTCTTTTGGCACTTCTTCTAGGTATTTTAAGATACCGCCTTCAAGGTGATAGACTTCATCAAAACCTTGCTCTTTCATGTAGGCTGTCGATTTTTCGCAGCGGATACCACCTGTACAAAACATCGCCACTTTTTTGTGTTTTTCAGGGTCTAAGTTTTCTTTTGCCCACTGTGGAAATTCACGGAACGTTTTGGTATTTGGATCGACCGCATTTTGAAATGTACCAATTTCAATTTCGTAATCATTACGTGTATCAATTAAAATTACTTCAGGGTCAGATATAAGTGCGTTCCACTCATTTGGCTTAACATAGCTACCCACAACTTTAAGCGGATCTACGCCTTCAACGCCCATTGTTACAATTTCTTTTTTTAGTTTTACTTTAGTGCGGTAAAACGGACATTCATCGTCGTAAGATTCTTTTGTAACGATGTTTTTTAAATTTGGTTGCTCATCTAGCCATGCTAATAAGTTGTCTATCCCTTCACGTTTTGCAGAAACAGTGCCGTTTATACCTTCGGCAGCGAGCAATAAAGTACCGCGTACTTCATTTGCTTCCATCACTTCTAGTAATGGCTTACGGATAGCTTCAAATTCAGGTAAACCTACAAACTTATACAGCGCACATACTACAAAGTGATCGCCCGTTACATTATCTTTATGAACAACAGTCATTATATTTCCTATTTTGCCTTGTTAGCCAATATTGGCGTTTACCGAATCGTAAATCCGGCGCATATGGGGCGCGTATTTTACGCTTTTTTAGTTTAATTGCAAAAAATAGCGCTATAGATTGGTTTTTACTGTTAGCGACCTAGCTGTGTAAGCTATAATGCGCTAATAAATTTATAGAGTTAATTTGCTCATTTTGGAGAAACACACATTGCAGTTTACTGATCTTGGGATTGATACACGCCTTGAAACACAATTAGCACATCAAGGGATCACCCAGCCCACCGATATTCAAGCGCATGCAGTGCCTACCGCACTTGCAGGGCATGACATTTTCGCTCAGTCTAAAACTGGGTCGGGCAAAACCTTGGCGTTTTTATTACCTGCTGTACAAAGGGTTATGAAACAAAAAGCACTCAGCAAACGCGATCCCCGTGTACTTATTGTTGCTCCTACGCGTGAGCTTGCTACGCAAGTATTTACTCAGCTGCGTTTATTAATTGCTGGCACAGCGATTAAGGCAGTTAAAATACTTGGCGGCGAAAACTTTAATGACCAAATAAAAGCTCTTAGAAACGACCCACAATTCGTAGTTGCTACACCTGGGCGTTTAGCTGATCACATAACAAAACGCTCATTGCAATTGAGTGGACTAGAACTGCTTATTTTTGATGAAGCCGATCGTATTTTAGATTTAGGCTTTACCGAGCAGTTAAAAATGATTAACGAGCAAGCTAATCACCGATTACGCCAAACGTTATTGTTTTCTGCAACACTTGACCATGCACAAGTAGATGCACTATCACGTAACCTATTAAAAAAACCAAAGCAAATTACGCTAAGTGCAGCAAATGAGCAACATAGTGATATTAAACAAACGTTATACCTTGCCGATCACCTTGATCATAAAGAAGCGTTATTAGAGCATTTTTTAAACCAAGATGATGTTGGTCAATGTATTATCTTCACAGCAACGCGTTCTGACACGAGCCGTTTGAGTGAAGCCCTTAATGCTAAAGGCTTCAAATCTGTAGCGCTTGCTGGTGATTTAACGCAAAACAAACGTTTAGATATCATGGATTCGTTTAGTCGCGAAAACTTTAAAATATTGATTACCACCGACGTTGCATCTCGTGGTTTAGATTTGTTAAGCGTAACGCACGTTATTAACTTTGATTTACCAAAACACGCTGAAGAGTATGTACACCGCATAGGTCGTACAGGACGTGCTGGCTTTAAAGGAAATGCAATTTCATTAGTTGGCCCAAAAGATTGGGCAAGTTATTTAGCTATTAAAGCATTTTTAAATGACGAATTAAAATTTGCGAGCGTAGAGAGCTTAAAAGCTAAGTTTAAAGGCTTAAAAGAGAAAAAGCCTGAGGCAACGTGGGATAAATCTAAAGAAAAATCCGCCGCTGTTAAAAAGCCTGTATTTAAACGCAAAGCCAAAGCTAAAAAGCCAACAGCACCTATTAAAGCACCAATGAACATTGATGGCGATACACCAATGCGCCGTAAAAAAAAGACTGAGCAGGAATAATTATGAGTTACCTAGGAACCACACAAACATTATTTGTAAAAGAAGTGAGTAACGAAGGTGCTTACTTAGACGGTCATGATTTAGGTGAAGTGTTTTTACCAAAACAAGAAATTAAACATGAGCTTGAAGCGGGCGATAGCATTAGTGTATTTATCTTTTTAGACAATGCTAATTTAGCCACAGCAACAATAAAGAAACCACATGCTCAAGTTGGCGAGTATGCCCTACTACGCGTTAAAGAAATAAATAGTATTGGGGCATTTTTAGATTGGGGGCTTGAGAAAGATGTGCTTGCACCTTTTAATGAACAAAAGCCACGCATGCAAGAAGGCCATTCTTATTTAGTACGCCTGTACCTTGATAATGCAAGCCAACGTATTTGTGCCTCAAACAATTTTAATCGTTTCTTATCAAAAGATGAGCCGCAATATACTCACTTACAAGAAGTGGATTTAATTGTTGCTGGCAAAACAGATATTGGCTACAAAGTATTAATTGAAGAGTCGCACTTCGGTGTTGTTTTTTACAATATGGTATTTAAAAGCTTATTTGTGGGTCAAAAGCTTAAAGGCTATATTCAAAAAGTACGTGACGACGGAAAAATTGATGTTGTACTAGAAAAGCCAGGTATGGGAAAAGTAAGTGACCTTGGTGAAACTATTATGCAAAAGCTTAAAAACGAAGGCGGTGTTATTCCACTTGGTGATAAGTCTGATCCTGAAGCAATAAAAAAGATGTTTTCTACAAGTAAGGCTAATTATAAAAAAGCAATTGGTGGCTTATTTAAACAAGAGTTAATAGATATTGAAGCGAAATCCATTCGCTTAAGATCTTAATTATAATTGGCTGTAATTACTAATAATACCTGTTTGTAATTAACCTAAAATATATTTATAAGGCAATGTACATTGCGTATATTGCCTTGAATAATCAAGCACTTCAACTTCCGACTCAAGATTGAGCGGCGCCAAACGAAAAACCTTTTTTTCACATTCTGTTTTTTTATCATCAAGCTTTGATATACATTCACTAACGCTTACATGCTGAGATATGAGTGTATCTTCATTTTTGTAACACAGATGATGAGCATAATCTTGCATTGTTTTTTTAAAATCAAACATATCGACTGGGTACGTTGGAATTATATCTGTAACGGTTGTTACACCATCGTATGCTTTATTAGAAAAAACGTACTTATTTACCGAAAAACCCGCAATAACTATTACTATAGAACCAAAAAATAACTTCAAAACAAACCCCTACTACATTTTGATTTTATTAATGTAACATAAAACTCACATAAGGTAAGGGGTTTTAGCACTATATGACTGCTTAATGTTAAATTAAGCTATAGAGTTATTAACATCACTAAGCACTTTTACAGGATTATCTGCTTGAGTAATCGGTCTGCCTATAACTAAATAGTCACTTCCTGAATCTATAGCTTGCTTAGGAGTCATTATACGCTTTTGATCACCCGCATCACTCCCTTCAGGGCGTATACCAGGCGTAACAAGCTTAAAGCTATCACCTAACTCTGTTTTTAAAGCTTTTGCTTCTTGTGCAGAGCACACAACACCATCAAGCCCAGCTTCCTTTGCAAGCTTAGCTAAATAGATAACTTGCTCTTGAGCTGATTTATCAACACCTAAACGCTTAAGTTCTGTTTCATCCATACTTGTTAATACAGTAACAGCGATAAGTAATGGCGCTTTGTCACCAAATTGCTCTAGAGCCGATTTAGCTTTGCTCATCATTTCAAAGCCACCAGAAGCATGAACGTTTACCATCCACACCCCCATTTTAGCAGCTGCAGTAACCGCTTTAGCTACTGTATTAGGAATATCATGAAACTTTAAATCTAAGAAAACATCAAAACCTAAATCAATTAACTCTTTAACAAATACAGCTCCAAAATAGGTAAACATTTCTTTGCCGACCTTGAGACGGCAAGTATCAGGAGAAAGTTGTTTAACAAAGTTTAAAGCAACTTCTTGATCATCGTAATCTAATGCAATAAGAATTTTTTTTGAGTGTTCGAAAGACATAACTATCCTAGTGAATGGCAGTAAAGTTATTAATTATGGGGTTATTAAAATCCGTCTAAGCCTCGACTTGGAACAATGGTTTCCCAATGCTTACAAGAAGGGCAGTTCCAATATATGGTGTAGCTTGTAAAACCACAATGCTGGCATTGGAAATCTGGTTTTGTAGCAATATAAGAGGTTACAAGCTTATCAATTTCGTTAAGTACTTCTTTAGTATTTTTATTTTGGTCACCCATTAATTGCAGTAAAAAACTAAAACCACGAATAGTAGGTTGACGTTTTAAGCTATCAGTTAAAAATTCAAAGGCTTGCTTGGTGTGACCTTGCTCAAGTAATGCTTGGCAATGCTTTATTTTAATTAATACACCGCCCTTCTCTAACAAGTCACTGACTAACTCGTGAAATTGATGCGTCAAATTCAATTGTTTATAACTGTGTGCCAGCTCATCAATAAACAACGGAGCAAACAAGGTAAATTGAGAGACAAGTTCACGCCAGTAATAAATAGCTTTAACGTAATCTTCTTTTGCGTAAGCAACTAACCCTAACTCGTAAAGCGGACGCACGGCTTTATAATTTAAGCTAATCGCTTTTCTCATTAGTTGGGGTGTATTGTCACTTAAAGCTGACTCACAATAAAAATTAGCAATTGCTTTAAATTGCTGTTCTTTTGAAAATAATTCGCTATGGGCTTCAAACATGTTGATGCCTTTTTCCCACTCACGGGTTTGCGAATATAAAGTGATAATAGGGTCCAGCGCTTCTACATGCCCTGCTTTAACTAACCAAACTAAGTGCTCTTCCGCACTATCTAGTAGTCCAGCC
>NZ_AUTI01000337.1:0-1243 GCF_000497995.1 Pseudoalteromonas sp. TB25 | reverse complement strand
TTTGTAACCTAGTGGGCTAAGTAAAAACCGAGCAACAAAGAGTTAATCGTCCCTAGAAAGAACCCAAAGGGCAGCGCATGTTTGGTATTTATGCTGCGTTATCGCCTATTCATGGGGAATAACCACACTACATAGGCTCCGCCTTGCCTATAAACCAAACATACTGCTGCAAATTCACCCACCAAAGATCAACACGCCCTAGGTATTATTGCGGATTGGTATTACTTACCAAAGCGCTGGACGGGCTGCACTTAATTTAACGTTTCCACCAGAAGTGCCAGCACCTTTGCCTACACGGCCAACATTTTTATTTTGCCCTGGTTTTACAAGTTCAAATACTCGTTCAAAGTCAGCTATTAAATCGTGTATATCTTCAATCCCAATCGAAATACGAATAAGCGTATCGCCCACACCCGNCCCGCCTCTAAACGTGCCTTTGCCTCCATGCCTGCGTGCGTCATAGTTGCGGGGTGACAAATTAAACTCTCTACGCCACCTAGTGACTCAGCTAAACTAAACGTTTTAAGACTAGTTAAAAATGCTGCGGCGTCGTTTATATCGCCTTTAATATCAAAACTAACCATGCCACCAAAGCCAAGTTGTTGTGCTTTAGCAAGCTCATGTTGAGGATGTGACTCAAGTCCTGGATAGTAAACTTGGCTTACAAAATTGGAGCTTTCAAGGTACTTAGCTATTGCTAGCGCATTTTCTTGGTGCTGCCTTAAGCGCACATTTAAAGTACGTAGACCACGAAGCGTTAAATAACTATCAAAAGGGGCGCCCGTAATACCAATATTATTTGCCCACCAAGCAAGCTCATCACCAAGCTCTTGTGTTGCAGCAATAACAGCGCCGCCCACTACATCTGAGTGCCCGTTAATATATTTAGTAGTTGAATGCACCACAATATCTACACCAAACTTAATAGGGTTTTGTAAGGCAGGAGACAAAAACGTGTTATCTGCGGCAACCAATGCACCGCATTGCTTAGCAACATCGGTAACCGCTTTAATATCGGTTAAACGAAGTACTGGGTTACTTGGAGTCTCTATCCAAATAAGCTTAGGTTTAATTGCTAAAATTTGTTGAAGGCTTTCTTCTTTTGTTAAATCTAATACTTCAAGCTTCAATAGTCCGCGTTTTTGTAACGATGTAAATAAACGATAGCTACCACCATAACAATCATGTGGAATTACTAACGTGTCGTCACTGTTAAGTAGCTGAGTAGCTAAATGCACGGCAG
>NZ_AUTI01000336.1:0-539 GCF_000497995.1 Pseudoalteromonas sp. TB25 | reverse complement strand
TAGCCACAAAATCCGTTTACGGTAATGTCGGCACCTTCAATTAAACCATTTTCGTCAAAACCAACATGATAGTGATTATAAAACGGGTGGCGCTTACCGGTTAATTTAAAATCGTCGCTACGGGCTAGGCGCATTTTTACTGCGCAGCCAAGGTGGTAAACCGCAAGAGCTGCAAGGCATGCCCATGGTGCGCCTTGGGTTTCTTTACCGCCAAAAGCACCGCCCATACGGCGGGNGGTTTCTACGTTTACAAAGCTAAATGGCTTTTTTAAAATTTTAGCAACTAAGTGCTGCACCTCAGTAGGGTGTTGCGTAGAACACTGAACATGAATGCCCCCGTCGTTATCAGGTTGCGCCAGCGCTATTTGGCCTTCTAAATAAAAGTGTTCTTGCCCGCCTATGTTTATTTCGCCTTTAAGCTGGTGGGTTGCGTTATTAATGGCGTTTTCGCTGTTACCACGGTTAAGTGAATGGGGCGGCCTTACCCAATGCTCTTTGCTAATGGCTTTTTTAATATCAAGTATTGGAGTAGTTTGCTC
>NZ_AUTI01000335.1:0-1756 GCF_000497995.1 Pseudoalteromonas sp. TB25 | reverse complement strand
CCATCAATGAGCTCGCTTTTGTACACGTTACTATCGCCAGTAGGAGATTACTTTGCCGGTGGTGCAACTGCACTGCGTGTACTGCTTGAAGAAGATGGCATGCGCTGCGCCCCGCACATGGGAATGGTAAAAAGTGGTGGTAACTACGCCAGTGCTTTAGCACCTATTAGTGCTGCACGAACTAAGTATCAAGCAGATCAAATTTTATTTTGCCCAGGTGGCGACGTACAAGAAACCGGTGCTGCTAACTTTATACTTATTGATGGCAACGAAATTATTACTAAAGCGCTTGATAGCACGTTTTTACATGGTGTAACGCGTAATAGTATTTTAACCATTGCAAAAGATTTAGGTATGACGGTAAGCGAGCGTAACTTTAGCGTTACTGAGCTACTAGAGCGTGCTGCTAAACCTGGTACTGAAGCGGCGCTTTCGGGCACTGCAGCTGTACTAACTGCTGTGGGTACGTTTATTCATAACGATAAAGAATACAAAGTAGGTACTGGCGAGCCAGGCCCAACTACTGCGCGCCTTCGCCAAGCATTGAACGATATTCAATGGGGTAAAAGTGAAGACAAGCACGGCTGGTTAACTAAAATCTAATAATAGATTTAATAATAGATTTAGTAATAGATTTAATAGTAACTCGCATTAAAAAGCCACCTAATCGGTGGCTTTTGTGTGTTTGGTTACTTTAAGCTGTGCTTATTAAAACTTCATTTCTATTTTGCCGTACACGTAGCGTCCGTTAAATCCATACGGTGAAAAGCTTGAGTATGCGAACAAGCGTGAGAAAGTGCTTACTTCGTCAACATTTTCGCGTGTTGCGTCTGGGTAAATATCAAAAATGTTATTCGCTCCCAAGCTTAACGATACGTTATTGGTAAGTGCATAAGCTACGTCTAAATCAGTGATCCATTTTGGTTTTAGTACTTCATTTAGCTCTGCCGTTGATGATGGATCTTGAGTTTCACCGTAACGTGTTGTTCTAAGCGTGGTACGTATGTCGTCGTTAGTCCATGTTGCGCTTAAGTTGTACTTATTACGCGGTGTGCTTACTTCAAAACGACGTAGCTCAGTGCCTGAGAACAAGTTGTCTTGATCAAACCCAGCACCTTGCAGCTCTGCTGGTGGGTCGATAATATTTGTTACTTCATTTTTACCGTAGTTGTAACCTAGGTTAAAGGCTAAATCGCCATAACCATCAGTTGCTACATTATAAGAGGCAACCACATCAACACCACGGGTTTTACTGTCAATTGCATTTAAGAAGAAACGACCTTGGTTAGCGCCTGTGCCTTGAAGTAAATCGGCAATAGCATCGCCCGATAAGTTGTTTGATAACACAATGCGGTCATCAATTAATATTTGGTAGTAATCAACCGATAAGCTGAAATTAAAGTCGGTAGACCATGTAAAACCAACGCCGTAGTTAGTAGCTTCTTCTGCATCAAGACCAGGTGAGCCCAGTGCTTTTGCTACATCGCTGCTTGGTGCGAACGTACCTGTTTCGGTTGGTTCGCCATCAACAAATACAGTGGCCACTGAGGTAAAGTATTGTTGCTGCAAAGAGGGTGCTCTAAAACCAGTTGATACAGAGGCGCGCAGCGCTAAGTCTTCAGTTAATGAATAACGAGTCGCAACTTTACCGTTAAGTGTATCGCCAAAGTCTGAGTAATCTTCATAACGGGCGGCAACCGCTAAATTCCAATCGTCGGTTAGGTAGGTTTCAAGGTCTATATACAAGCTCACGTTA
>NZ_AUTI01000334.1:0-40577 GCF_000497995.1 Pseudoalteromonas sp. TB25 | reverse complement strand
TGCGCTTGGTATCTTTCCAGCCTCCTAACTTTGCCAGTTCCTGATACGCCCATGACATATTTGGAGCAGTTTCAGGCAATGGTGTTTTTATTCTCTTTAACCACAATAACTTCCATGCTTTGGGAGATAACAGTTGTTCACAACTTGGAGAATCAGGCTGCTCATTGGTGAACTTTAGTTGCAATATTCGCGTCGCAATAAAGCCATTAATCGTCACCAATCTTTCCATGTTATCTTGGCTTTGAAGGCGTAAACTTTCGATATCCGTACCATCACTTTTCCAGACTTTATGGTATTCCTCTACAAGCCAACGGTGCTCATAGTAGGTGATGATAGCTAAGGCGTCTTCTTTGCTGGTGACTGGTTCACTGGTTAATAGGTGCCAGCTTAAGCCATTCTTAGCGTTTCCTCGCTCTGTACAGCCGACATAGTAAACTGGGAGGGAGTGTCCTTTCTTATTGTAAGGCGCTTTGAGTGTCACTGGCGCATAGGTGATATCCAGTGTTGCGCTTCGGGCTTTTCTTCCTCCTTTTTGTGCAATGTGGATGTGTTTGGTGCCTGCACTCATCAGCTCGCTTGCAAACGCATAGAGCTTATCCTCACCTTCTTCAATATGACGACTTTGCATCGAGCGTACGACGAATCGTTGCTGCTCGGTCAGTTTATACTGCAAGTATTCGTAGATGTCCGCTTCGCGGTCACACACCGATATCACGTTCGCCATTTGTCCTTGCAGCCGCTCTGCCATCGCTCGTGACGCTGACTCCCACTTGTAACTTTCTTTTTCTTCGTAAGAAGTCGTCGCGTGTTTTTCTCTTTTTCCAATCGTGTTGATATCACGACTCCAGCGAGACTGTTCAATTAATCCCACAACTTGCTTTGTGTCTGGCGCAAACAGTAATACGCTATGAGCTAACAAGCCTCGTTGTTTTGCTCCTCGTCCGACATGACCCAAATCATCTCGAATGGAGGAATGTTTATAAATTAGTGTGGTCGTGTCTTCTAATGCGAGCAACAAGTTATGACTTTTTGCTTGTTCAACCGTGGCTTTAAAGCCTGACTCTGCTATAGCCGTTGCGCCAATATTCTCGTTGCGAATAAAGCGGTAGGCACCTTCCATATCGCCGGGGGATTGAGTGATGTTTACAAGTGGTTTTCCTGGTTCATTTGCAAGCGTTGATGCTAACTTTACCAGACGCGCTGTTCTTCTTGGATCACCTAAGTCCGATTTACCGAATTGTTGTTTTGCCCAATGAGTATGTTCGTTAATCATAATGTGCCCTCAAACAAGATTTGAAGATCTGATCATGACATTGAGATTTAGTTCAAAAAAATCCCCGCTAATTTCTTAGCAGGGATTTGTGTATAAGAGACAGCTGATAGGGCATTTGCAATCATTTTGTGGCGTACTTTCGTCGTCGCAACAATCCATCTGCATCATATTTTCAGACATGCTAGCAACAGCTGTTGCATCACTACTGTGTGTCATTGGCATTTGGGCATGCGTTGCTGTTTTCATTGGCAAATGTGGCATTTCGCATACCATAGCTACAGACGCAACTGCCTGACCCACAAAAGTGAGCAGTAAAGTTATCATGAGTAAACTAGAGTAAAAACGTTGCAACATTATGCCTTTTAATAAATTTTAAAATGATTGTAAGATAACCTAACGGCAACCACAAATACTTTAATTATGTAGACTGCGGTTTATCAGGTGTTTTAATTAAGTTACTCGCTATAATTGCAAATATACAATATGCGCTAAAATACCAAAAGCCCTCACCAAATTGTGTATTCATAACAAGTAGCTCACCACTTTTACCATGAGCGTTACCTGCTAGGTAAGTCACTATTAATGCAATAACAAATACATCAACCATGCTCCACTTACTTAATGCACAAATAACCAGACCGAGCTTTTGCTTCAACCCATTCAAAGGTAGGCAACAATAAAGCAATTGTAATAGCAGCTTCAAGCTTGGAATAACAATAGAAAACAACCCCACTAAAGCAGCTACAAATAAATTATTATTACTAGCAAGCTCTTGAACTGTGCCTAAAATACTTTGTGTTTTGTTATAGGCGCTGATCTCGCCCTCTAACTTATCAAGCCCTAGCATATTCGAGAACATCATTAGCATGCTACGAGTCCGACCATCGCCCTCTTCAGCAAGCATTTCAATGCCCGCTTGCGCTAATTTTGATTTATCTATGTTGCCCTCTATTGTTAATACTGGTTTTGTAATACCAGGAAACAATAAACAAAGAGCAACCACTACACTTATAACCGACAACCAATTACGCATATTTATTCTGTTATTGCCTCAATAATGTCATCACTGTATAAAACAGCATCCAATAAAAAATTAAATATATCGCCAATGTGCAGCTCTGAGTTTATGTTGGCCAAATGGACCATAGCTTCATCTATATTATCTAATTCAAACTCTTTTATAAGCGATAAACAGTTCCCTAAAATGCCGCTCTCTAATAGTAACGCATCAGATATTGCAGCATCTAAAGTAAACTCTTTAACTATGTCTTTTAATTCAGCATCTAAAATAGCATCAAGCACCGAGAACAAACCCACCAGATACCCTTGCTCGGTCAACTCTTTATTATTTTGCTCCAATATTAGCGACATAAATTGAGCCCGCGTTAAAGCAAGCTTAGTTAATTCGGTTGGTTTTTCGACCCCCAACTCACTAATTGCTAATACGCGAACAAATTGTCTTATTGTGTCCTCACCTAAATAAATAACCGCTTGTGAAATAGACGTAATGACTAAATTTGCTTTGCCTGAACGCGCGTTAGCTAGCTTTAAAACCCTCGCTGTTATGGCGACATCTCTGGCCACTCGTTGATGAACTTCTTTAAAGCAAAGTGTTTCTTTTGCTGTAAAACGCAATAGATCAAAAACGGTTAGCTTAGAAGGCTCTACACCTTTATACGTAATCATTTCTGGGCGAGAAAAAAAGAACCCTTGAAATAAATCGCAGCCAGCCAATTTTAATACATTAAATTGTTCATGCGTCTCTATTCGTTCAACAATTATTTTTGCATGTGGATTTGCGCGTTTTATTTTTTTAATGCGCATATTGGTTTTAATAACCGGATCATCTATCTCAATTTTTATGTAATCAACATGTGCTAACAGTGGCTCCCATTTTGGATCGCCATCGTAATCATCTAACGCAAAAACATACCCTTCTTTTTTAAGTTCTTGCACACGCTCAGCCACCGCAGGAATATTACCCGTGCGCTCCACTATTTCAATAACACTATTTTCTGGCAATAAAAGTTTGGGGAAGTTATCGAGAATAGTTTCTGATGACAAGTTTATAAAAGCTAAATGATGTGCGGTAAGTCTATCTAAACCAACCAACATTAAAGCATTAAAAAATAGGCGGCTTGTCGCATGGACATCTGAAGTGCCTACAGGAAACGCATTATTGGCTGAGTCTCTATAAAGCAATTCGTACGAGAAAACATTCTGGTCTATATCAAAAATAGGTTGCCGCGCAACAAACTGAGTTATTTTTTGTACTTCATCAGGTATGTTATGTAATTTCACTTGGCTCTAAACCTATAAATAAAAGATGGCAAAACAGCCAATAATATGTGTACTTTAATGCAACACGCATAAGATAAATATAGTCGTCATTGCAAAAACGTTAAAATTACACAACACTAATATAAAATATTAATATAAAAGGTAGAGATTTGACTAACTTTATTCGGTTATTAGTACTGAGCCCTCTGCTATTTGTATTTTTTAGCTATGCCAGCATTAATCCTACTCCCCTCAAATATAATGTCAGCGCGTCAGGGAGTCATTATCCATATTATACAAATGATCCAGAAAAGCCTGGCATATTACCCGAAATTATTGAAAAAGTACTCGATGATGCCAATATTGCAGCTTCTCATATCGACCTACCTACAAAGCGTATTACCAAATATTTACAAGATGAAATAATCGATTTTGATGTTATTTCATTAGAATGGCTCTCAAAGAGTGAGAGAAATGACCCTCGTTATGTTTTTTCAGAGCCGCTTATTTATGCCACAGAAATGATTGTTACCTTGCCTAAAAATGCCCAGCATTGGCAAAGCGCTGATAGCTTGAAGGGTAAAAATATAGGAACGGTACTAGGTTACTATTACTTTAATGACAACACCTTTGAGCGTGTTGACTTTCCATCCGAAAAAGAACTTATGACAGCCCTATCAAGAAACCGTGTAGAAGCTGCACTAGTAGGTAAGTTAACTGCGCTCTATTGGGCAAAGCAGTTAGGGATAAACATTGCCTTTGGCGCACAGCATTCCCATGGTTTTTTAAGAATTCGCTTATTGAGCAAACACAAAGAATTATTGCCCCAGATAAACCTAGCAATTAAAAACCTTCACGCTCAAGGATATATAAAAACTATTGAAGATAAGTATATGAGTAATATACCCACACAAAATTAAGGGACTAATGGCGCAGAGCTCGTGTTTTGGAGTACAATAGCAGCAAATGTTAACTCGACCAGAATCAGAAAGAGCCCCATGAGTATTGAAAAAGCCTTAATCGAACGTAGTAATAATCAATGTGAATTGTGTGCAGCCACCGAGAACTTATCTGTTTATGAAGTACCACCGGTAACTGAAACCCACTCAGATAAATGTATTTACACGTGTCAAACATGTAAAGATCAAATCGAGAATAACAGCGAAATAACGCCTACGCATTGGCACTGTTTAAACGATAGCATGTGGAGCCAAACTCCTGCAGTACAAGTTGTAGCTTACAGAATGCTTTCGCGTTTAGCGCCTGATAATGGCTGGGCACAAGATGCGCTAGACATGATTTACCTTGAAGAAGATACGCTAACGTGGGCTAAAAAAGCACTTGCTGAAGATGACGATTTAAAGCATGTAGATAGCAACGGTGTAGTACTTCAAGCAGGCGATACTGTTACCCTAATTAAAGACTTAGACGTTAAAGGTAGTAGCCTTACAGCTAAACGCGGAACAGCTGTTCGTAATATTGGCCTAACCAGCAACCCTGAACATATTGAAGGGCGAGTTGACGGCCAGCGCATAGTTATTTTAACTAAGTTTGTTAAAAAATAATCGTTTGTTTTTAATTATTAAAGGCGCTAATGCGCCTTTTTTTATGTTTAAAATAAGTTAAGGAATGATTAAGTCACTAGGTAATACACTAGGGGGATAATATTGAGTAAGGATAACAAACATGGAAAAGCATCAAGCAGTACATTCACGTAAAAAAGCACTTACAGGACTTAGTTTATTAGCACTGAGCGCTTTTGCTATAACCGGTTGTGATCAACAAACAAAGCCGACTGAAAATACAGAGCAAGCAAAATCAATATCGACTCTAACTACCCAAGTTAGCTACAAAGATCGCAGTATGCTTCGCCCCGGTTCACAGTTAATAGTTACGCTTTCGGATGTATCTAAAATGGATGTAAAAGCAGATATAATAACCCAAGAAGTGATTGATATTACCCAAGCCCCACCATTTACTGTAGAGCTAACTTATGATGCCAGTAAAGTTAACGATAAACACCGCTATAGCCTAAGCGCCAGAATCATAAATAAAGACAAAGTACTTTACACAAGTACCACAAATAACGACCCATTTAGAGAATCACAGCTAACTGGCCCTTATAAAATTGAGCTTTCAAAAGTATCCGTTGAAAAGCCAGACGTAACGCTTACAAACACGTACTGGAAAGCAATAACAATCAATGCTCAAACAGTAAATGTTAGAACTAAAGAGCCGTTTATTCAGTTCGATAAAGACTACCGTGTTAATGGCTTTTTAGGCTGTAATAATTTTAGCGGAAGTTATAGCACCGAGCAGCACACAATTACACTTAGTCAGTTAGCGAGTACAAAAAAGATGTGTTCGGAGAATA
This sequence comes from Pseudoalteromonas sp. TB25, assembly GCF_000497995.1. Classification (NCBI taxonomy): domain Bacteria; kingdom Pseudomonadati; phylum Pseudomonadota; class Gammaproteobacteria; order Alteromonadales; family Pseudoalteromonadaceae; genus Pseudoalteromonas; species Pseudoalteromonas sp. TB25. Next base: position 34,650 of record NZ_AUTI01000334.1, on the reverse strand, counting down.
TGGACCAAGAGGCAGCTATGTCTAACGTACTTAACAATACTTCAAAGTGGGAAATTACAGGCGAGTCACTAAAACTTAAAAACAACAGCGGTAATACGCTTGCTACTTTTAACGCAGTTTATTTTAATTAATATTTAGCTCCCTAATATATGTGTTACCTAACACATTCGTATTGATTTTAAATAAAATGCCCAGCAAAACTGGGCATTTTATCATTCATTGTAAGCACTATTTAAAGCTACTCATCAACGAGTTGTTCACTTCTGTAAAAACCACTTGGCTCACTCAACAAATCAACAAGTTCAGGCATTATTGCATCCATTGTTTGCTTTAGCTTCCATGGAGGGTTAATCACAATCATGCCAGATGCTGTCATGCCGTGTACGTCAGTGTCCGCTTCAGTGCCTAATTCAAATAGCTGAATGTTGCGCATTCCTGAATCAATTAAGCCCTGCTCCATATTATCAATGCGTTCTCTGTCTACTACCGGATACCAAATCATATAAGTACCTGTAGCAAAACGCAGATGAGCTTTAACTAAGGTTTTTACAACCGTTTCGTAGTCATCTTTAATTTCGTACGGTGGGTCAATTAATACACACGCCCTGCGAGATGCTGGTGGTAATAATCCTACTAAGCCGGTAAAGCCATCTTCTCCGCGCACACGAATGGAGCGCTTACCTTGCATATTTTCTTCGAGTAATAATAAATCGCGCGGGTGCAGTTCAAAAAACCAACCCTTATCTTGGCGGCGCAAGTAATGCTCTGCAATTTTTGGTGAACCCGGATAAAATGCAAGTTCGTCAGTGTCGTTAAATGACTTAATTAATTCAATGTACTCATTAAGCTCTGCATGTTCACTTTTATGTTGCCAAAGTTTTTCAATACCATCTTGATACTCTTGCGTTTTTTGCGCATCAGCGGCCGCCAGTTCAAAAAAGCCAGCTCCCGAATGCGTATCTATATAATCAAGCGGTTTATCTTTAATTGTTTGGTAATTTAGTACTTGTGCCAGTACTAAATGTTTAAGTACATCGGCAGGATTACCCGCATGAAATGAGTGTCTGTAACTAAGCATTATTTATTTTCGCCATACGCAATTTAATATCGTAAGTGAACCATAAGCACTAGGCTTTGGCAACTCACACCAAGATAAGAGAGTGTTAAAGTGAACCATTTCTGAATGAAAAAGCTCATATGCTGAATTATCCCTTAACGCAGAAGAAAAATCAGCTAAAACCACCGTAAATGCTGGCAAATCAACACACTTTGCTTTACATTTGCATGACATTAATTACAGTTATATGAGCGCCTTTATGAACAACACTACTCTTCAACAACTCGAACAACTGATCGATTCTTTAATCGAACGTAATAATCAATTACAAACAGATGTTGCTACTTTAAAAGAACAGAACACTAAACTAAGCGATGAAAACGAATTACTACAGCTTGAAGCTTTAGAAAATGAAGAAAAGCAAAAAGATGCCAGCACTACTTTATCTGGTCTTCTTGATAAATTACAAAGCGCACAACAGGCTAGCTAATGTCTGAGCTGCAAAACCAGCGGGTCACTGTTGAGTTGCTAGGTAAAGAGCAGCAATTTGCTTGCCCCGAAGGGCAGGAAGATGCATTAATAGCAGCAGCTAAAAATCTAAATGACTTAGTTGAGCAAATGAAACAACGCTCAACCGTTAGAAACGATCAAAAAGCCCTACTAATGGCAGCATTAAACTTAAGCCACGAATTGCTAGAAGCAAAAACACAGGCTACAGTTGAACAACAGCATCAAGACCAATTGATTGATAAACTCAGTCAGCATTTGGCAAATGACCCCAAACACCAAAAATAAAAAGCGCATACTGCGCTTTTTGTTTATTATTAAAGTAATTAAACCTCAGCGTAGAGATAATAAATGAAGTTAAAACTTTCAAACATAACCTCTTCATGTAAGCACTTACTATTGTCATGCACTTTACTATCAATAGCACCTAGCACCTACGCTGCCGTTATTTGGAATACAATAAACCCTCATATTCAGTTTTTAAAGCAACAAGACAAGCTTCGCTTTTACGACTCTAACCAAGTATTAATTGAAGGCGAAAAATGTGCCCTACTGGTTGATACGAGTGCCAATTTTGCTGCAGTTGAACAACTTGCTGAAGATTTAAAAAAACGCCTTAAAACACCTTTATGCTATTTGGTTGCCACGCATTACCATGACGATCACTTGCTCGGTATGGCGGTTATGCAAAATTATTATCCTGATGCCAAGCTCGTTGTTCATCAGCAAGTAAATAAAAATTTTAGCCTTTACCAAACAGCATATACCGACAAACTAGACACCTATGAAAAGAGCATTGAGCTGAGCTACCAACGATTAGCGAATGTACCCAAAGAAGAGCAACCTAAATGGCGTGATAAGTTAAAGCTTGCAAAAAAGCGACTTTTTCGCTGGCAGGAGTATCAGCTTAGCAAACCCGAAATAGTCATTAATAGTCGTAAAATTATCGACCTTGGTGGTTTTGAGGTAACGCTTGAGCCGCAGCAAGCCCATACTAACGGTGATTTAACTATTACTACTAATAATGGCAGTGTGCTGATTGGTGGCGATATCGTTGACTGGCTTCCTTACCCTGGACACGGTGAACTTAAAAGTTGGCAAACGTTGCTTAAGCAATATATTAACGACGAAAAGCTCACTATTATTATACCTGGCCACGGCGGCACATTAACAAAAGAGCAGCTGAAACAGCCACTATCATTTTTAACAGCCATAACAGAGCACGTTAAAAACAATAAAGATCAAAGTATTGAGCAGTTAATGCTATCGTTTCCTGAATCAGTTATTGAGCCTTATAAACAAGAAGCGCTTAATATAAAATCGAGCAACTTCTTTTTACAAGCTGGCCTAAATCGCACAAAAAGCGCAGAATAACTCAACACAACGGATTGTGTTAAAATAATAAAAGGAATTTACAAAAGTGATCACTATGCGCAGTTTGGTTTTATGTTGTTTGGGTATTTTGTTATTTGGTTGTCAATCAACGGAGCAAGAACCACAAGAAGCTCCACAAATATTTACTCATTTTGAGCCTGACTATACTTATGATATTGACGAGGAAGTAGCTCAAACGCCTCAAATTAATGAGCTAGTTACGCCACTTCAATTCAAAAAAACAATCGTAAAAAAGCGCCCACCAAAAACCACCGATCTGTGGGTGCATATAGCCAATAATCTACACTTTACGATTTATCAAAATCGCGCTTTAAAAAAGCGTATCAGCTGGTATGCAAAGCAACCTAACTACTTACAAACGGTGAGCAAACGCGCAGCGCCTTACCTGTATCACATCGTAAAAAAAATTGAGCAAAAGCAATTACCTATGGAGCTCGCATTACTACCATTTGTAGAAAGCGATTTTAGACCAACAATAGCCTCATCACAGCAAGCTGTTGGTGTTTGGCAATTAGTTGGCGCAACGGCGCATCACTTTGGTGTTAAGTCAGACCAATGGTATGACGGGCGCCAAGACGTACTTGCTTCAACCGATGCTGCACTTGATTACTTAAGTTACTTACATAAACGCTTTGATGGTAATTGGCTACACGCTTTGGCCGCTTATAATAGTGGTGAAGGCCGTGTTAAACGTGCAATCGAAAAAAACAAAAAACGCGGTAAAAGCACCGATTACTGGTCGCTCAGTCTGCCAAAAGAAACTGCTGACTATGTACCCAAATTACTCGCTTTAAGTTATTTAGTTAAACATCCACAAAAGGGCATTAAACGCCCAAAGCTAGCATATAAACCATTTACAACACAGATGAACATAGGCCAGCAGTTCGACTTTTCAGTCATTGCCAAGCTCTCTGGTATAGGTTCAAAGCAGTTACATGCTATTAATCAGGGATATTTAAAAAATCAAAGCTCACCTAACGGGCCGCATACTTTACTGCTGCCTATAGGGCAAGAAGCATTATTAAAAAGTCAGTTCTTCAAATCAAACTTTGCTGGAGAGTACATCGTTAAACAAAATGATACGCTTTACAGTATCGCCAGGCGTTTTAGTATGTCTGTAAAAGCTTTAAAACAACTTAATAATAAAAATAATAATTTAATAGGTGTTGGAGAAAAGTTATTAGTTGGACAACCTAAAACTCTGCCAAGCACATTAACTGTTGATTACAAAATCAGCCCTTATTTAGAACACCAAGAGATTGCGATCCCCACCATTGAAATAGATTACGAAGTTAAGTCAGGCGATAGCCTTTGGAGTATAAGTCAGCTTTACGATGTACCTCATAGCGACTTGGCAAAATGGAACAAACTCTCTGCATCGAGCATTTTAAAGCCTGGCACTCAATTAGTACTGTTTATACCACAGGCTGAAAAGCAAAAAGCAGCACCAATAAAAAAAGATTTTCTGCTAAATTTACAAAAAACACTAAATCAGCCACGTTAAGTTTATAAACAAGTATATTTCGCGTAAAATTGCGCCCTATCATAGTTATTATTTGAAGAGACAAGCATGCAAATTAGCAAAAATTCAGCAGTTGAATTTCATTACACCCTTAGCGAAGCGGGCGAGCAAATTGAAAGTAGCACAAACGAAGCGCCACTTACTTACATTCATGGCAGCGAAGGCATGCTTCCTGGTTTAGAAAAAGCACTTGAAGGTAAAGAAGCCGGCGAAAAATTTAGTGTAACTCTAGAGCCAAGTGAATCGTACGGCGAGCGTGTTGATGATTTAATTCAACGTATTCCGCTTAAGCATCTACAAGGCGACGTTAAAGTATGGAAACCAGGTATGACAGCAATGGTTAGCTCTAACCAAGGTCGTCATCAGGTTACTATTGTTAAGGTTGGTCGTTTTAACGCAGATTGTGATTTAAACCACCCATTTGCGGGCAAAACACTAACGTTCGACGTTGAAGTTGTATCTGTACGTGAAGCGACGAGTGAAGAAGTTTCTCACGGACATGTGCACGCTGAAGGCGGCTGCGGTCACTCTCACTAGTTAGCAATAAAGGAAGTAAGTATGTCTAAAGTTGCAGTAGTTACAGGTGGTACAAAAGGAATTGGTCTAGCCGTTGTAAAGCGTTTGCTAAGTAATGGCTATAAAGTACATAACCTTGATATAGAGCCAAGCGAAACTGGTATATTTCATCAGTGTGATGTAAGTGATGTATCGGCGGTACAAAGCTGCATCAACGCTATCTGTGAACAAAGCAAACGTATTGATGTACTTGTTTCTAATGCTGGAAAACACTTAAGCGCAAATATAGAAAGCACCGATGAGCAAACTCTCGATGCACTTTTTGCGCTTAATGTTAAAGGCGCGTATGCCGCAGTACAAAGCGTATTGCCAAGCATGAAAGCGCAAAATAGCGGCGCTATTATATTAGTCGCATCCGATCAAGCAATTATAGGTAAGCAAAACTCTTTTGCGTATAACCTAACAAAACATGCCCTTGCCTCAATGGCCAAAACAACGGCGCTTGATTACGCGAGCTTTAATATTAGAGTAAATGCGGTATGCCCTGGCACAATAGAAACCCCGCTATTTCATAACGCGATAGATGCGTACTGCGCAAAAAGTGGCGCAAACAAAGCTGAAATAGTTGCCGAGGAAGCAAGTCTGCAACCGCTTAACCGATTAGGTCAAGCCGACGAAGTTGCTGCTCTTGTGAGCTTTTTAGCAAGCGACGATGCCAGCTTTATTACTGGTAGCTTACAAAGTATTGATGGCGGCTATACAGCCCAATGAGCATGCAAATTATTGACCCTCATGTGCATTTTTTTAATCTTGCCGAGGGGCAATATACTTGGCTACAAGGCGAAAACCCACCAGCATGGCCTAACCTAGAAAAAATTAAACAACCAATAAGTGCAAAGCAACTTGTTAAAAGTACTGATTTTGAACTTGCGGGTATTGTGCACATTGAGGCTGGGTTTGATAATCAATCACCTATAAACGAGTTAAACTGGCTAAGCTCGCATTTAAAAAACCTTTCATTTAAGGCTATTAGTTACAACCAAATTGATGCGCCCGCAGAGCAATTTAATCACGCGCTAAATGCACTGGCTCATTCAAGCCTTTGTGGTATAAGAGATATAACCGAAGAAGATGATGCAGTGAGACTAAAAAGCCCTCATTGTATTAATAACCTTAATTTATTGGCTACAAATAAACTGCATTTTGAAGCTCAATTTGATATTGAAAATAGCGAAATAACCAAGCAAATAGCTTACTACGCTAAGCAGCTACCGCAGCTTCAAATTATAATTAATCATGCAGGACTGCCAAGTAATTTAAATGATTGGCGACAAGGTGTTGAGTTACTTGCTCAGCACGACAACATAGCAATTAAATTCTCTGGTTTTGAATTACTTAGGCTCACCAGTGAGCAACAAGCCGCGTGTTTTAATTTTCTTTTTAATCACTTTGGCCAGCAGCGTATTATGTTTGCTAGCAACTTCCCTGTGTGCCAAATAAATACAAGCTACAACACCCTATGGCACTGCCATAAGGCGTTATGCTCAAACGATAAGACATGGCATAACCTTAGCTATGCAAACGCTAAGCACTACTACCAAGTTTAAGTAAAACTAGTTATATTAAACTCTCTTTTTATAATAATACGGCCAATTTATGAAAATGTACTTTTTACTAATCGTTGTATTTTCTGCGTTTTTTCTCAATGGCTGCATATCTCAAAATCCAGACCCTACACCTAAGCTGCAACATGCTCTACTGGCAAAGCCAAATAAAACAGCCGTTAGCAAAGCAATTAAAACACTTGTACATATACAAGAAACTCAATTAGCTGAGAATGTATTTACTACCAGCAGCACAGTAACCCTTAGCAATGTGGATGGTAATAATATTATCGACACGCAAAGTCGCAATACACCCGATCAGTTTGAATTGATGATTAAAGGCAAGCAATGCTATATACGCCACCTTGATAGTAAAGCCACTATTGAGCTTAAAGACGTAGAATGTAGAATTAACGAGTTATAACAAGCTAAAACTTTACCAAACAAGTAAAAGCCGGTAAGTGACTAATCACTTACCGGCTTTTTAATGCATGACCTAAAGTTAGGTTAAAAGACTATTATTTTATTTCTACGCGTTGAGAACGCATAACAATCTCATCATTTAATTCAATACCCAACCCTGGCTCTTCTGACACTTCAAAGAAACCATTTTTAGGTTGTGGGTCTTGTAAACATAACTCGCGGTTCCACTTTTTAATCGCATAAGTGTGGTGCTCATGAATCAAAAAGTTAGGGATAGCCGTTTCTAAGTGCAGTGATGCTGCTGTTGCAACAGGCCCGCCACATACGTGAGCTTGAATACGCACATCAAAAATATCAGCGTAATCACACACTTTTTTGGTTTCGGTAAAACCACCACATAAACCAATATCAGGTTGTAGAACATCAATACTTTGATCTTCTAAGTACGGGCGCACACCCCAGCGATTATACAAACGTTCACCACCAGCAATTGGCACATTAACTTTATCTGCTACTTTTGCATGTAATGAATGGTTTAAATAGTTAACTGGCTCTTCAAAGTACATACAGTCAAATTCTTCTGCAATTTCACCTAGCTGAATGGCTGTTGTAACACCTGGTAAACTGTGGCATTCAAAAATAATATCCACTTCGTCGCCTACTGCTTCGCGAATAGCTTGCATACGCGCACGGTATAGCTTCATTTCAGTACGTGAAATTATTTTTGTACGGTCATAATAAGTATTACCGTCTTTATCGTACTGAATTGGATCTACTTTTACTGCATCGTAACCTTCGGCCATCGCCTTTAAAGCCGCTTCTGCATATTCTTGCGGTTGTACTAGGGCTTTAAATTCGCTATCCCAGTCAAACTGTAATTGCGAAGCGTAAGTGCGTAGTTTGTCGTTAACTTTACCGCCTAATAACTGGTATACAGGTAAACCAAGCGCTTTACCTTTTATATCCCAAAGTGCGGTATCAATTGCGCTCATTGCAGCATATACAACAGGTCCGCCACCTAAGCCCCAAAAGCTTTCACGTAACATACGTGACCATAGTTTTTCTGTTTGAAAAGGGTCGTGGCCGATTAAAAAGGCGTCGGCCATTTCTTTAATCATAGCCGCTGCAGCACTGTGACCTAAATCGTATGCAAGGCCCGCTTCGCCAACACCACTAATACCTTCGTCAGTATGAATACGTACAAACACAGGTGTCCAAGAAGGTCTATCAGGACAGTGAATATCAAATACTTCAACGCGATTTACTTTCATTAAAATTCCTTATTAACCGCTATGGGTTATTTTGCAAAACTAGGGTCAAGTCGATACGCTTTACGTAACATTGCAGGCCACGCAAGTTGCCCGCCGGTGCTGCCACTGTGTACTACGTTTGCTTGATTATAAATATTGTCGATTATAGGTTGCGGTACTTCAATCACCTCTTGCGAGCTTGATTGTAGCGCTAGTTGAATTTCACACGCTCGCTGTAAATCATAAAAGCGCATAAACGCATCGCCTACCGTTGGGCCTACTGTTAAGCCACCATGATTTACCAATAACATATGGTTAGTGCTGCCCAAATCATCTTGCAGCACTTTTCGCTCGTCCTCGTTTACTGCAAGCCCTTCGTAACCATGATAAGAAAGCGATGGCATTGAAAACATTGAATATTGGCTAAGCGGTAATAAACCATTTTTTTGTGTAGCGACTGCGATTGTTTCTTTAGTATGAAGGTGAATAACACAATGAGCGTCTTCGCGTACCTCGTGAATCGCACTGTGAATAGTAAAACCAGCTGGATTAATACTAAATGGCGTATCGTCAATAATGTTACCGTCTAAGTCGACCTTTACTAAATTAGAGGCTGTTACTTCATCAAAGGTTAAACCAAACGCATTCACTAAGTAGTGGTCGGTGCCAGGCAAACGTGCTGATAAATGCGTATAGATTAAATCCCCCCAACGAAAGTGCTCTACCAGTCTATAACATGCGGCTAAATCAACACGAAGTTGCCACTCTTGTGCTGATACTTTATTTTTTAAATCGAGTTGGGGTAAATCAAACATAATGAGCCTTTTAAAAACGTACATTATTAACCTGTACGAACAGATGTTTAGAAGTCTAAAGCAGTCTCTATTTTATAGCAAACACCAAACAAAACAGCCACACTATTGTGTGGCTGTTTGTAAAACTAAAATACCAATTGTATTAAAATGGTATAGCTGCGTAAATTATTTTACGTTAGCTAGGTAATCTGCAATTGCTTCAAACTCTTCATCAGTTACCGTTGCAACCATTGCTTTCATAGCCATGGTCATACCGTTATTACGTGCACCTGACTTAATATCTTTCATTTGCGCTACTAAGTAGTCTTTGTTTTGACCGTTTAGTTTAGGGTACATACCCATAATTGGTGCTTTACCTTCAGCGCCATGACAAGTTTGACAATTTTTAGCGGTATAAAGTGCAGCGCCATCGGCAGNAGCTGCTGCATTAAACGAGAAGCTTGCGGCTAAAGTAATACCCGCGCCTAATAGTAGTGTTTTCATCTTGCTCATTGTATTTACTCTTCTTTTTTGACGGTTAGAAAAACTGTTCTATTGATTGTAGTAAACAATCAAATAAAAAGCATACGTACGAAACGACGCTAGACGATCAACTTAACCAAAAACCGCTAACTCGTTTCTATCTCACTTTTATATACTTTAGCAAATAAAAATGAGCTTACCCTTAATAACTTATTACCACACTATATCATCTGGTACTTCAAAGTCTGCGTATGGGTCATCTTCATCTTTTGGTTTGCTTTCTGGCTCTACATGAAAAACAATATACTTTTCGTCAACTTCAGCCACTTTGCGTGCTGGTTCGTCGTCTAGTACGTAAAATTTCCCTTCTAGTACACAAATAGCTAAACGACCGCCCGATAACGCTTTTTGCGTTTTCTCGTTCACGTCGATATTTTTTACTTTATTTTGATAAGTAAAATTAAATGTGCGCTCACCACGAATAGCGTCTTGGTTGTGGTGCTCTAAAATTTGTTTAACACGCGCTTCTTGTTCGCGCTGCTTTAAGCTCACTTGGCGTGTTTGGTTAAGCTCTTCAGCTTTTTTTTGCTGCTCTAGCTTGGTTTGTTGAATATGCTTTTGCAGATCACTTGGGTTGCTAGTAGCCCCTTTCTTTTGCTTTTTTTGTTGCTTACGCTTTTCTGATTTAGCAACTTTAGCATTATGCGATGTTGTTAATCCTGCTTGAAGCAATTGGTCTTGTAATGAACCCATGACTTTGTTCCACTAAAAACTAATATTATCGCTATTTTAATCACCAACGAGTTCAAATAACAGCGCTATCGACATTAATCTAGCAAACTAGTTAAAACAAACCATGATATAGCGCAATGACTATGGTTTTAATTATGAATTAAAACCAATTTTTAATACAATACCAGACAACCAATCAGCAAATGCACAAGCCATATAATGCGTTTACCTCATCTACTCGTTTGCTCGGTATTTATATTTTTTGTGCTTTATGCACCGCAACCCCTACTTAGCCTTTTTGCGAGCGAATTTAATGTAGCACCTGCGGTAGCTGGCAGCTTAATGACTGCAACTATGCTGCCCTTAGCCATTGCCCCGCTCGTTTATGGTTTATTTTTAGCAAAAATAAATCCACTACTTATATTACGTATTGCAATGGTGCTTTTAGGCCTTAGCTGCTTACTTTTTATTTATGTACCTAGCTTTGAGCTTTTATTATTAGTCAGATTTTTACAGGGTTTAACGCTCCCCGCAGCTTTAACAGCAATGACTAGCTATATAGGCATGAGTTATAGCGCTGATACACTTCAAAAAAATATGACCCTATATATTGGTAGCAGTATAGTTGGTGGTTACTTTGGACGTGTGCTTGCCGCTTTGTTTAGCGACTTATGGAATTGGCAGAGCTTTTATTACGTAATTGCTTTTATGCTTCTTTGCTTAGCTTTGACAGTTAAGCATTCCCGCTTTACAAACCCAGCTAAACAGTCGCAGCTCTCCCCACTCGATTACATTAAACAACTTAAAGAAGGCGCTGTACTTAAAGTTTACGGCGCCGTTTTTTGTATGTTTTTTTGCTTCGCTGCACTGCTTAATTACTTACCGTTTATATTACAAAACACGTTTTTAATTACCAATACTCGTGACATAGGTTTAGTTTACAGTGGTTATTTAATTGGTGCCCTCGCCTCTATTGCTGCACCTTGGTTACTTAAAAAAGTCCCTTCGCCTTGGCATTTATTAACTGCGGTATTTAGTTTTTATAGTGTGAGTATTATTTTATTAATGAGCCATCAGCTTAGCTTATTTTTAATCGCATTTACTTTGTTTTGTGGTGCTATGTTTGTGATTCATTCAACTGCCGCACCGCTCGTTAATAAAATAAGTAAAGCCCCACCAAGTGTAACCAANGGATATGTATCGTTTTATTACAGTGGTGGCGCATTGGGGTCGTTATTACCCGGTGTGGTATACCAACATCATGGGCAAACAGCGTTTATGTTTACGCTGCTTGCGGTTTGCTTATGTGGTTTATCGTTAATTATGTGGGCTTATTTTGAGGGTAAAAATACAACGCGCGGTTGATGCTTTGTGTAATTAAAAAATGTTTCTAAATCAGCTTTACTAAGCAACCATGTTTGGGTGTTTTCAAACGGATGACAATGAAACAAATCACCGTGCCAAATATCTTGCTCAACCCATAAGCTCACTTCGTTTTGCTTATCATTTAAAAGAGCCAACATAGATACACACCCAGGAGCCACTTTTAAATATTTAGCTAGCCGCTCACTCGATGCAAACCCTAAGCGTGAAAGCCCTTGTTGCTTTGATAGTGCCTTTAAGTCGAGTTGCTTATTGTGCGCTGTAATAACTAAAAAGTGTCGCTTGCCTTCGTTATCGCGTAAAAATAGGTTTTTAAGACGAGTACCTGGGCGCTCAATCATAAACTCATCTGCCGCTAAGCTAGTATGCAGCGGCGGATGCTCTATTACATCATAGTTAATATCTAGGTGCGCCAAAAGCTCTGCTAACTTAGTTTTATCCGCCAACATATTACAAACAACGCCCTCTTAGTTGTACACTCAAATCTCGCCATAAAACATCATTAACTTCATGCTTATTGTCGCAATACTTACGATCTTTTAGCTCTTGATTTAATAATTCAACTGCTTGGTCTTCTAGCTGTAACTTCAGAATGCTCGATTCTTCAAAATGCTCTTTCTCTATATACTGCTTAACCTCACCACGACTTGGGCTCTTATTAGAACCACGGTCAAGGTTAAAGTTTTCACGATGCTTAGCTTTTACCGAAACAACATAAGCAAAAAGCTTATTGCCTTGATCATCTTGCTTTTCGTGAAACTGTTTATTATTTATTTCAAAAGGCGGCTCATCATTTGAGGCACAGCCAGCGAGTAAAACCATAAGCGCTAGAACACATTTTTTCATTGTTTTTTATCGTTTTAGTTTTGAATTAAGCCGAGTCTAACAAAAATTGACGTAAACAGTGAAAATTTACGAAAAAATACTTGACCAAATTTATAAAAAAACTTAAAGTTCGTCCCGCTTGGAACTCAGCAGTCAAGCAGTTACATTATATGTAACTTAGGAATGTGGGGCTATAGCTCAGCTGGGAGAGCGCCTGCCTTGCACGCAGGAGGTCAGCAGTTCGATCCTGCTTAGCTCCACCACTTTCCTACTCCTTTTCAAATTCGCTCTACTCTTCTATTTTTCCATTGTTTTTATTATTTTTTGACACCCTAATATTCTAATTTTTCATTCTATATAATTTTAAATTTATCCATTCAACTTGTGTCTTTACAAGTTCTTAGCTATACATAATGTCACACATTAGTACTTTAGGCTTAACATGGACATACCTAAGCGTTCAACGCTAAAAAAGCTAGCTGCAATAGGTTTAACAGCAGGTGCAATAACACATGCGCCTTATGTTTTTGCCCGAAAAAAAGTCACATTAAGAGTGCTTGGTACGCATGTAACACTCCAAGAGGCTATCCGCAAGCAAGCGATGAGTGACTTGGGTATTAATATAGAATTTACTCCCGCAGGCAGCGCTGCTGTTTTGCAAAAGGCATCAATGGACCCTAGCTCCTTTGATTTATACGAACAGTGGTCAAACAGCATTAATGTGCTTTGGGATGCAGGTTCCATTCTGCCAATAGAAAAAAAACGACTCACCTACTTTAACGAAATAAATCCACTTACTAAAACGGGAAAACTAACCGAAACTGCAAGTATTGGTGCAGGTGATGCCCCCTATAAATTATTAAATGTTCAACCCGATGGCACGTTAAGCGCACAAGAAAGCGATCATATTAGCTTTTTACCTTATGTGCATAATGTTGACTCTTTTGGTTACAACACCGACTTTATTAAGCCCGGTATAGCATACGAAACAGAAAGCTGGAGTTGGCTGCTTGATGACGAGAACAGAGGTAAAGTAGCTATTGTAAATGCGCCTACCATTGGATTATTTGACCTAGCCCTAGCAGCGCAAAGTAAAGGACTTATAAAATTTAACAATATAGGTGCAATGACCCGCTCAGAACTTGATAGATTGTTTAGTATATTACTCGATTTTAAACGCCAAGGTCACTTTAGTGGCTATTGGAACTCGGTTCCTGAGTCGATTGAATTTATGAAAAGTAAACGAGCCCATATAGAAAGTATGTTTTCGCCTGCCGTGTCTGCATTAAACAGCCAAAATATTAATGTACGATTTGCCGCACCAAAAGAAGGCTACCGAGGCTGGCATGGTGTTATGTGTTTATCGTCACAAATACAAAGTAGCGCAAAAGATGCTGCGTACGATTATATGAATTGGTGGCTTTCAGGCTGGCCTGGTGCATTTATTGCTCGCCAAGGTTATTACATTAGTAACCCACAACGCTCTAAACTACTCCTATCTCAGTCTGAATGGGATTACTGGTACGGTGGAAAAGCAACAAACATAGATTTATTAAATACCAATGGCGACGTAGCTGTAAAAGCAGGTGGGCAACGTAATGGCGGTAGTTACCATAAACGCTTTAGTAATGTAGCAGTGTGGAATACAGTTATGCCAACCTATGACTACAGCCTGCAAAAATGGTATGAGTTGATTAGCCGATAATGATAATAAACTCAATTAAATCAAAAATAATATTAGCTCTGTGTTCGCTGATTGGATTACTTCTTTTACAGAGCTATTTGTTTAACTATTCGCAAACGTCTTTACTTAACTTGCAAAAATCGCAACATAACGCGCTTATTCAAAGTGAAGCTGTAACTAACTTAGAAAACGATATTATTTCCCTGCAAGGGCATGCAGTTTCATTTATTGACAATGCAAATGAAAATACGATTACCAAATTTAATTTTTACTTAAATAAGGCAAATCTAAATCTCGAGCAGCTAAAAACAAACACTCAAAACCAGACCCCTGAGTATCAAAACTCACTAATACGCCTTGGCGAGTATTTAAATAATTACCAAGATACATTTGGCCAAGTTGTCGTAAACAGACAAAAACGCGAACACCTTTACATTACTCAGTTCAAACAACCTATTGATGACTTACAAGTAACAATTAGTGATTTAGAAGGGTCTTCAAACAATGATAATAAAGTTATTTTTAACGATGTTTTACTCACAATAAGTAATTTAAAACATGCAATTATAAGCTACCTCTATAAACCTAATTTTGATGAAGCACAAAATGTAAAACAAAACTTAAATCACTTACATAAAAAACTAACGAGCACCTCTGTAATAAATGAATCCCTCTCCAATAAAACAACAAGCTTAAAACAAGCTTATAACCAACTTGTATTACTCACCCGTAGCTACACTTTTTCTGTAAATGTAGTGCTTACAGGCATAGAAAACGAATTGCTGTATTTAACTAATGAAATTAAAAACATAGAAAAAAATAAACTAATCAAAACAGAAGAGCTACTAAGTAGCCACTTAACAAAAAATACAGAACAGGCAAATATATTTGCCGTTTTAATTATGTTAATCATTTTATTTTTAAGCTATTTTATTTTTAGATCGGTTATAAAACCAATTACTCAGCTCACTTTATTACTTAAAGATATGAATAGCGAAAAGCCAGTAACTATTTCAAATAACAGCCAAAATCAAACTGAAATAGCATCGGTAATAAAAGCAGCTAACGCTTTATATTTAAAAAATAAGCAAACCAAAGAGCTACTCAATGAAACCCGCGTATTAAATTCCCAAATGGAAGCAATGAATGCCGACCTGACGAGTGCCATGGAGCAAACCGATAAAGCCAATAAAACAAAAATAGATTTTGTAGCCAATATGAGTCATGAACTTCGCACCCCAATGAATGGCATATTAGGTATGTTGCAACTTTTACAAAGCAGCGAGCTTCCCTCAAGGCAAAAACACTACGCAGATAAAGCTTTTTCAAGTGCTCAAAATTTATTGCAGATTTTAAACAATATTCTGGATTTTTCTAAGCTAGAATCGGAAAAAGTTCAGTTAGAGCAAATCCCTTTTACCTTACATACTATAGTTTCTAACGTTCAAAATTTATTCTCAACAAATGCCAAGCAAAAAGGTTTGTTATTAAACTTTACTTTACACGTTGATGCAGGGCTTGAACTTATTGGCGACCCAATGCACTTAAGCCAAATAATAAATAACTGTGTAGGTAACGCAATTAAGTTTACTGAGCATGGTGAAATATCATTAATTATAGAAGCGACATCTCAACACGAAAAAACAATAAACCTTCGCTTTAGTATAAAAGACACGGGTATTGGGATGACTGAAGAGCAATCAAAAATTATATTCCAGTCTTTCTCGCAAGGTGATTCAAGCACAACAAGAAAGTATGGTGGGACCGGTTTAGGACTCACTATAAGCAAACAATTAGCTAAATTGCTGGGCGGAGATATACAAGTAAGGAGCACGATTAATCAAGGTAGCGAGTTTTTCTTTACTCTACCCTTTACTTTATCTGAGCAACAAAAGCTTAAAAAACACGCCTTATTAATTAGCCCTGATAATGAGCAAATTAAAAAATTAATGGACTTACTAAGTGATATAAATATAACGACAGAAACAACACAAGAACCATTAAGAGCCATTGCAAAAATGTCTCAGCCTAGTAGCCCATTTAGTATTGTAATAATGTCGATAGAAAAAAAAGAGCTCAACGATAACTTTATTTTACAACAACTGTACGCTCAAAATAAAAACGCTAATGAAAAATTAACACTTATTTTATTAATTACCGATGAAGAGTCTCCTGAGCCAATTGCAAAAAATGAAAATATAGACATTATAAATATTGGTAATAAAAATAGTGAAGTAGAAATTTTAAGAGCACTCTCACCAAATAATTTTAAAGAAAAGCAATTAAAGCCTCACCCTAAATTCTCGGGTTTTAATGCATTAGTTGTTGACGATAATAAAATTAACCAAGAAATAGCCTCAGCCCTTTTAGCAAGACTAGATATGACCGTGAACATTGCTGACAATGGACGTGACGCATTAGATAAAATAGAGACAAATGACATCGATATTATTTTTATGGATGTTCAAATGCCAGTTATGGACGGACTAGAAGCAACAAGTATATTAAGAGAGCGAGGCTACAAAACTCCTATAATTGCTATTACGGCAGNCAGCCGCAGACCCTAATGATAAAAAAGCAGCATTTAGAGCCGGTATGGATGACTTTTTAGTAAAACCGATTATTTTTGATTCACTTTACGAAAGCATAGAAAAGCATCTGCAAAGTAATGAACCTCTGAGCACTATAAACCTGCCATTAGCAAAAGAAAACCTAGAAAACAATGACGAATTGTTAACTAAATTATTTACTCAGTTTGTCAACGATTACAATGACTTTTCGACTAAAGCTGATATGTTAATCAAAAATAGAGAGTTAGAAAGCTTAATTCGACTAGTACATACACTCAAAGGACTGGCCGGCACATTAGGCTTGGAGCTGCTGCAACAAAGCGCGCAAAGTGTTGAGAAAAGCTTAATAGATAAGAAAATTATTAATTTATCTCATTTTAATGAGCAATTAATACTTACACTTTTTGCTGTAAAACAATTTTTGATAGCTGACAGCTTTAAAAAAGAACATATACAGCAACATGAACTAGAAAACGAAGACTCGGTTATCGATAATATATACTCATTAGCATTAACCGCTCGCCCCGTACCTAGCAGTTTGGTTAGACAGCTAGAAATGAATCAATATGAGAGAGGCCACTCCCTATTTAAGCTCAAAGAAGCAATTGATCATTTTAACTACGCGTTAGTAATTGAGCTTATTGATATGTATAGAAACGATAATAAAAATTAGGCATAACCACTAACCTGAACTAGATTTAATATTGTAAAGAACGCAGAGAAGGACAGATAGTGCATTCAAATTACCTCGCAAACAGTAATGGATTAACCACAGAACAAAAGCATAAACCTTTAATTCTTATTGTTGATGACGAACCTAGTAATTTACACGTATTAGTAGAAGGACTTTTAACTGACTACGATGTACGTATTTCTACTAGTGGTGAGCAGGCTTTGATCTTTATTGAGTCAACTCGGCCTGACTTGATTTTATTAGACATAATGATGCCAGGCATGGACGGCTACGAAGTATGTAATATACTCAAAGCGAAACAAAATACCAAAGGGATCCCTGTCATATTTGTAACAGCGCTTACAGAAGAAGAGTCTGAAGAAAAAGGCTTTGCAATGGGCGCAATTGATTATATCCACAAGCCTTATAAACTAGCCCTAGTTAGAGCACGTATACGCACTCATATTACCGCTCAAGGCATGCTAGATAGGCTTATCGAAAAAAACTTTGACCTGCACGACAAGCTACTTGAAATAGAGTCTCTTGCGAAAGAGCTTAGCCAGCGAGAAGAAGAATTAAAAGAACTCTCATCAAAACAAAAGTTATTTTACCAAGCCCTAACGGGAACCGCTGATGGTGTTGTTATTGCCGATAGTAATGGCAAAATTATAGCCGTAAACCCTTCATTTTGCCGTATAACCGGTTACTGTGAATCAGACTCACTACAAATGCAGTTGCACGATATTAAACAAAATAACCATCCTAGCATTAGCTTTGACCAAGTATGGGAACATGCGAATCAAGCAGGCTATTGGAGTGGAGAACTTGTAACTAGACGAAAAAATGGCGAGCTTTATCCAGAGCTACTAACTCTCAGTTTGGTTAAAGGCGATCAAGATACTAACGTGCACTATATTGGTGTATTTAGTGATATTTCGAGCGTTAAAGTAACCCAAGAAAGAATTGACTACCTAACATGGCACGATGAACTTACAGGTTTACCCAACCGAAATGGTTTTTTAAAGCAGTTAGAGCAGCAACTTCAGGTTTGCAGTACCGAAAATAGTTATGCCTATATTTATATTATTGACATAGACAGCTTCCACTCAATAAATGATGGATTAGGATTACTCGCTGGCGATAATATTTTAAAAGAATTAACTAAACGAATCCATACTCACGTGAGTAAAAAAGATGTTATTGCTCGCTTAGGTAGTGATGAATTTGCAGTACTATGTACAGTTGAAAAAGGTGTGGGCAGAGCTAGAGCTCAAGCTATGGCTGAAAATAAAGCCCAAGAGCTACTTGCAAGTGTAAACCATCCACTTGTCGTTGCCGAACAAGACGTTAGCTTAACAGTAAGTATAGGCACCTATATTTTTCCACGAGAAGATCAATGGGAAAGTGCTATTGAGACTATTCGTAACTGTGAAGCGGCCTGTTACAAAGCAAAAGAGAAAGGCGGCAATAGAGTTACCTTTTTTGATACTTCATTTGGCGAGCAAGCAAAACGCCGTTTTGAAATAGAACAAGATTTACGTAAAGCTATTTTAAATAATGAGCTATCGCTATATTTACAATCCCAATTTGATCGAAACCAAACTCTTAAGGGCGCTGAGGTTTTATTAAGATGGGAGCACCCTCAAAAAGGCTTTATTAGCCCTGGTGAGTTTATATCTATAGCCGAAGAGTCAGACATAATTTATGATTTAGATTGCTGGGTAACTTCAAATGCACTTGAAATACTAACGCAACTTAGTAAAACCCACCCTGAGTTAAACTTATCAATTAATATAAGTGGCAGGCACTTTCATGAAGCGCGTTTTTTAAACTTTATTAGCCAACAGATAAAGCAACATAACATTAATCCTCAACAACTCACTATTGAGATAATTGAAGGTACGTTACTTAATCATATGGAAGCGGCTATTGAAGCTGTTCACTTTCTCAAGAAGCTAGGTATTAGAGTATCAATTGATGACTTTGGTACTGGATATTCGAGCTTAACCTACCTAAAAAAATTACCAATACAAGAACTTAAAATTGATCGTTCTTTTGTTTTAGAGGCTCCTACCGATAACAACGATAAACTAATTATTGATATGATTGTAAGCTTAGGTCGTTTATTTGAACTCGAGATAGTTGCTGAAGGCGTAGAGAACCAGTCCCACTTTGATTTACTACAGGAGTATCCTGAGGTTATTCTGCAAGGCTATTATTTGCATAGACCAGAACCTGCAAGTGATTGGTTTAAAAAGTTAAAGTAACTGTAGCGTGATTTATAAACTAAAAAGCCGAGCATAAATATGCTCGGCTTTTTATGGACTTAATTTTTGCGGTTACTCGCGAACTTGGCCAACTCCATTAACTAAATACTTTTCTGTCGTTAGTGACTCGAGGCCCATAGGACCGTATGCATGTAGCTTGGAAGTAGCTATTCCAATCTCTGCACCTAGGCCCAATTGTGAGCCATCAGAAAAACGAGACGATGCGTTAACCATTACTACAGAAGCATCAACACTACGTTGGAATAACTCTGCAGCAGCTTCATTTTTAGTACAAATTACTTCTGTATGGTTTGATCCAAACTGTGCAATGTGTTCAACCGCTGCCGTAAAGTTTGGTACAACGCGAATAGCGATTTCTAGGTCTAGATATTCTTCACCAAATTCGTTATCAGCTAGGACTGTTGCGTTATCAAAGTATTTAACTGCAAAGCTGTCAGCATTTATTTTTACACCTTCTTGGCGTAATACAACTGCACACAAATTTAAAAACTCATCTGCCACATCTTGATGCACAACTAAACCTTCTAGTGCATTACAAACACCGGTACGCTGCGTTTTACCGTTAAGCAGTAAGTTAAGCGCAATTTCTAGGTCGGCATCTTTATCTACATATAGATGACAAACGCCTTTGTAATGCTGAATTACTGGGATCGTACTGTTTTCAGTAACAAAGTTAATTAAACCCTCGCCGCCGCGTGGAATGATTAAATCAATGCTTTCGCGTTGCTGCATCAGTTCCATTAACAGCGCACGGTCTGGATCTGGAATCACTGAAATAAGTGATACCGGTAAGTTGTGCTTCTCAAGTACGCTATGCATTACACTTGCGATAGCTTGTGAACTTCTAAGTGCTTCTTTGCCGCCACGTAAAATTACGCCATTACCTGATTTAAAACATAGTGCACCAGCGTCTGCTGTCACATTCGGACGTGCTTCGTAAATCATACACACAACGCCAAGAGGTACTCGCATTTTGCGAATTTTAATACCATTTGGGCGCTCAGTAATATCACGCAGCTGACCAACAGGATCATCAAGGCTTACGATTACTTCAATTCCTTCAGCCATTGCTTCAATACGCTCATCGTTTAACGTTAAGCGGTCGATCATTGAGGCAGCTAAGTTATTGTCGCGTGCTGCGCTTAAATCACTTTCATTTTCTTTTATTATAAATGCTTTTTGCTCTCTTAGTGCCGCTGCCATTTCAACTAGTACTTTGTTTTTAGTCTTGGTATCGAGTAAAGCAAGTGTATGTGCAGCTTTAGCTGCCTGACGTGAAATGTCCGTAATTAAACTCATGACTTCTCCAATAATGCGATATGTTTTTCAGATATAACTGGTCCAATTGAATCCTGCATTTTTTCGCTGAATTCACTCTGTTCGTTGTCTGCAATAAAGTTTAACAAACAGCTACTATAATTTGCGGTCGCTTTAGCTAAACGCGTACCGTCTTCACTACGTACTAAAATGGTATCACCCACGGCAAATTCACCGTGAACTTCCATGATTTCGTCACCACGAATACATCCACTTTCACCTTCAAGAGATTCATCAAATGATCCATCAACAACAACTTCACCTTGCTCATTTGCTGTATGTGTCATCCAATGAATAGAGTCCTGCATCGGTTTTTCGTACGGTAAAAATACACTACCTGGGTTTTCTCCAGCTAGCAGTTTTGTAAATGTTTCTTCTTTAAAGCCATTTATAATATAAGTCGCTATACCATGTGACGTTGCTTTTTCTGCCGCTTCTATTTTAGTTTTCATACCACCAGTACCAACCGCACTTGTAGCACATCCTGCCATAGCATAAATAGATTCATCAATTGATTTTATTTCAGGCAGTAGCACCGCATCATCATGCAAGTTAGGGTTTTTATCATATAGCCCGTCAACATCTGAGAATATTAATAAAGCATCGGCGTCGGCAGCTGCTGCAACCATTGCTGATAAGTTATCGTTATCACCCACTCTTAAGTCGTCGGTAGTTACAGCATCATTTTCATTAATGATAGGAAGTACACCATGTTCAAGTAAAGTGAACACGGTTTCACGGATGCTCTGGTAACGCTCGCGGTCACGTAAATCGCCATGCGTTAATAATAGCTGCGCAGATGGAAAGTCAAAAAAGCGGTCCCACATGGCAATCATTTCTGTTTGACCTGCTGCCGCCATTGCTTTTTTCATTACCACAGAGCGTGGTTTGTCTGATGGGAATAAATGCGCGCCAGCAGCTACAGAACCCGATGATACTAAAATCACCTCGATTCCACGGGCACGACAACGAACAATGAACTGTGCGATGGTTAATATGTAACGCGAACGGCAGCCATCTTGATCTGGTGCAATTAATGCACTACCTACTTTAAGTACGATACGTCGCCAATTTAACTTTTGCATAAATGCTCAACTTTCCATTTTATCTGCGCTCACCTTAATTAGACGAGCTAAAACTAAGTAGCTAGGTTTAAAACATAGCTTCGAATTTGTCTTTCATTTAGGCAACACTTTTTTACACACACGCGAAAACCATATCTAAAACAATAAGCTTAGATTTAAGGTTAAGTATAAAGTAGCAACAACCCAATAATATCGAGCAGCACTAATCAAAAAATTTAAAAGTGTTGTTTATGCATCGCTGTAAAAAGCTGTGTGTGGCTTTTTTATTAACAACATACATAGAGCCTCTAAAGTCTGATACACCAACAGATAGGGTGAAGACCAAAGGACCGAGATTTAACCGCCACGATGGGGGTTAAACATTGAAAGTAATAGTTCAACTCAAACCTTTATTTACTTAAATAATTAAATAAACTTGTTTAGCAAAACCATACCAAGAGTTCGGCAAATGAAATTATGTAGTGTTCGAATACTAGTAACACCACTAATGCATGATTATAAAGATTAAAAATGACGTTAAGATTAACAAACCACTTTTACTTCCAATAAACTTCATTAGATAACTAATTATTAGAACACGAAGCATATTACACTAAATACCCCTTAAAAATCAAGGTTAAAATTCGAGCGAAGCTAATTCCTCCTCGTTTGTGGTGTTAGATTGTTATTAAAATTCAACCAATTAAACAATTAATACAGCCTAAAATAAGGCGGCTTAACACGCGCAAAATAATTTAAGCCTACTAATCTTCTATAAGCAGCTAAAATTGATTAGTAATATTTGAATTTCCCGTGTATACCCCTGTATTAATAATTAACAAAAGTTATACTTTCTAAACAAACCGTCATAAATAAGGAATTCTTAATCTATGTCAGCAATTTACATAGCCGGTATCGCACTTTGCTCTGTGCTTGCCCAATGGGTCGCGTGGGCTTTTAGAGTGCCCGCTATTCTTTTCTTATTGCTTACTGGTCTTTTACTTGGGCCATTTAGTGGTGTTTTAGACCCTGATGCATTGTTAGGTGATTTACTGTTTCCAGTTGTATCACTAAGTGTTGCCATCATTTTATTTGAAGGATCCTTAACTCTGCATTTCAGAGAGCTAAAAGGAATCGGAAAAGTTGTAAGAAACCTTTGCTCCATCGGCATGCTTACTACCTGTATTATTATTAGCCTCAGCGCCTATTGGTTACTTGAACTTAATTGGCGTGTAGCTGCGGTATTAGGTGCAGTGCTAGTTGTAACAGGCCCTACTGTTATAGCACCGCTATTAAACTCAATGCGCCCAACACAAGACATTGACCGCATACTTCGATGGGAAGGTATTGTAATAGACCCGATCGGCGCATTATTCGCTGTATTAGTATTTGAAGCCGTAATGCTGGTAGGCCAAGGCGAAGTATTTAGCCACACTATTATTGCTTTAGTTAAAACCCTAGGTGTTGGATTAAGTATTGGTGTTGCTGCTGGTTGGTTAACAACACTATTAATGCGCCGCGAGTGGCTACCATTTGAATTACATAAGTTTGGTATATTGGCATTAGTACTCATTAGTTTTTCTGTATCAAACTATTTAAGCCATGAATCAGGCCTATTAGCAGTGACTGTATTTGGTATTTGGCTTGCTAACCAAGACGATTTAGAAATAGATTCTGTACTTGAGTTCAAAGAAGACTTGTCGATGATATTAATATCAACGCTGTTTATTTTACTTGCAGCACGCTTACAGCTCTCTGATTTAATGATGCTCGACAGCGATGTATTTATATTTTTAGCTATCGTGCTTTTTGTTGCTCGGCCACTGTGTATTGCTATTTCGACCTTTGGTACTGACTTACCAATGAAGTCTCGTTTGGTACTTGCCTGGATAGCTCCACGCGGTATAGTCGCCGCAGCCGTTGGGTCGGTATTTGCGCTTAGCATGATGGAGTCTGGTGTTGCGGATGCTGAAAAAATGGTACCTCTTATATTTACAGTAATTATAATTACCGTTGTACTACAGAGCTTAACCGCCATTCCTGTCGCCAAGCTATTAGGTGTACGCCAGCCATCGCCAAATACAATATTAATTATTGGTGCAAACCATGTATCGCGTGCAATCGGCCGAGGCTTACAAGAGCAAAACATTCCGGTTCACCTGTCAGATCCTGCATGGGAAAACTGCAGAATGGCACGTATGGATGGTTTAGCTTGTTATTATGGTAACCCGCAATCAGAGCATGCTGAACGCTACTTACCTCTAACAACGATTCGTAGTGTATTAGCATTATCGCCAAATCGTCATCATAATGCGTTAGGTGTTCAATACTTTTCGCATTTACTTAATGAGAAAAATGTATTTTCGCTACGCTCATCAACGTCGCATGCAAAAGCAAATAAAGACAGCGCAACGTTTTTATCTAGACAAATACTGTTTGGAGACGAAGGCTCGTATGCACGTTTAAGCAGTATTATAGCTAAAGGCGGTAAGGTTAGTTCAACACGTATCTCGGATGAGTTTAGCTGGGAACAATACTTAGAAATGAACCCTGAGGCTATCCCTTTATTTATTCTCAAAGGTGATAAAGACAGTGATGACGATACACCAATTAAGCTAAGACCGTTTACAATCAACATGGAAAAACCGCCGCAAGAAGGCGAACGCGTTGTTGCATTGCAGCCGCCTAAAATGTCAGTTTTAAAAGACCCGCAAACAAAGGCTAAAGAAGACAGCTAAATACTTTTACGGTCTGTAAAAACTAAAAAACCCTAACTTAAAAAGTTAGGGTTTTGTTTTTAAAAGCCATTAAATAGGAAGGCGAGCTCGAGCAACCACACTATCTGGCATTTTTTGCGCTAACTTAGTCAGCGCTCGCTCAATTTTTTTATGAGTCGCTTTATCTGCCACCATAGAATTAAATAGCCAACGATAGGCATCTTCAAAATCACGCGGGCTGCCATAGCCATCATTAAATAATTTAACTAAACGTAGTTGTGCTTTTAAATTGCCTTGCGACGAGGCTTCACGCAAATACGTAATTGCCATTGCTTTATCTTGCTGAACTAAGCGACCAGTGTCGTAGTATCGTCCCAATTGCTCTAGCGCTGCAGCTAAGCCTTGCTCAGCTGCTTTTCGCATGTAATACACCCCTAACTCTACATTGCGATCAACGCACACGTTATAAGCCAGCATATCGCCGTATAAAAATTGATAAGACGGCAATGCCATTTTATTGGCTCGTGCTTCTATATCTTGCACCAACTGGCAATCATCTGCCTTTACGCGCGCTAAATGCGTATTTTTATTTATTAACGCAATTAGCTCTGATTCTGTATACAGCGGCACAGCAGCAGGGCTTTCTGTAGCTAAGCTGTTGGTTGCTATAAATAAAGACAGCGGTATTAACGAAAGCCTTAGTACGCAATTACGATTAAATAAACGCATGTTCACCACTTATATAAATAAACTTATTAAATAATATACAAAGATCGTTCCAAGGTGAATTTTAGACACAAAAAAAGCTGCACGGAGCAGCTTTTTTTAATCTAATGGTAATTACGCAAACGGATTGCGAAGCACCATAGTTTCTACACGGTCAGGACCTGTAGAAATAATATCAATTGGAACACCCGTAATTTCTTCAATACGTTTGATGTAGTCAATCGCAGCTTTTGGTAAACCGTCAAGACTAGTTACACCAACAGTGTTTTCTGACCAACCTGGCATTTCTTCGTATACTGGTGTTACTTTATCGTAACCTTCAGCCGCTAATGGTGTTACGTTAGTAACTGTGCCATCTTCAAGCTTGTAACCAGTACAGATTTTAAGTGTTTCTAAGCCATCTAAAACATCAAGCTTAGTTAAACAAAAACCTGAAATACTGTTGATTTGAACTGCACGGCGCATAGCCACTGCATCTAACCAACCAGTACGACGAAGTCGACCTGTTGTAGCGCCAAACTCATGGCCTTTATCACCTAGGTGCTTACCAACTGGATCTTGTTTATCAAGACCGTCGTAAAGCTCTGTAGGGAAAGGACCTGAACCAACACGTGTCGTGTACGCTTTAATAATACCTAAAACGTAATCAAGGTTTAATGGACCAAAACCTGCACCAGTAGCAACGCCACCAGCGGTAGTGTTTGAAGATGTTACATAAGGGTAAGTACCGTGATCTATATCAAGTAACGTACCTTGTGCACCTTCAAATAAAATGTTTTCGCCTGCTAAACGCGTTTGATCTAAAAGCTCAGTTACATCTACAACCATTGCTTTTAAGATATCAGCAACAGCCATTGCATCATCAAACGTTTTTTGGAAATCTACAGCATCTACTTTGTAGTAGTTAACTAAAGTGAAGTTGTGGTACTCAAGCACTTCTTTTAATTTAGCTGCAAATACTTCAGGATTAAATAAATCGCCTACGCGTAAACCACGACGTGCTACTTTATCTTCGTACGCAGGACCGATTCCACGGCCAGTTGTACCAATAGGCTTATCGCCACGAGCTGTTTCGCGGGCTACATCTAATGCAACATGGAAAGGCAAGATTAGCGGACATGCTTCACTTATTAAAAGACGCTCGCGTACTGGTACGCCGCGCTCTTCAAGCATGCCAATTTCTCTCATTAGCGCTTCTGGTGATAAAACTACACCATTACCAATCACACATTTAACATTGTCACGTAATACACCCGATGGAATAAGGTGTAGAACCGTCTTTTCACCTTCGATAACTAAAGTATGACCCGCATTGTGGCCACCTTGATAACGAACTACTAAAGATGCTTTGTCTGTAAGGAGATCAACTACCTTACCCTTTCCTTCGTCACCCCATTGGGTGCCTAATACAACAACGTTTTTACCCATCGTAAATTCACTTAGAGAAAATTAGGACGAGATTTTACCAGAAAACTAAAGTAAAGATCACCCCTGTTCAGCTTATTTTTTCTGCGGGCAATTGTTACATCCAAATATTGACCAATAACCACATAAATAACAGTGATTTAACGCACTAGTTTGTATTTAACAAAAAGCCCCGCAAATGCGAGGCTTTTTAACTTTTAAATAATTAACGTAAAGTCTATTGAGCTTTAGCGCCTTTCATATATTGGAAGAAGTCGCTATCTGGTGAAAGCACCATAACATCTTGCTTATCTTTAAAAGTCTTTTTGTAAGCTTCAAGTGAACGTACAAAACTAAAGAACTCAGGGTCTTTGTTATACGCATTAGCATAAATGCCTGCAGCATCAGCATCGCCTTGACCACGTACAGAACGTGCATTACGCTCAGCATCAGCAAGCATTACAGTTACTCGACGGTCAACTCCCGCACGAATAGTCTCTGCTTTTTCCTGACCTTCAGAACGGTGCTCTTTTGCAACCGCAGTACGCTCAGCGCGCATACGTTGGTAAATAGAGCTACTCACTTCTTGTGGTAAGTTGATTTGCTTAACACGTACGTCTAGTACTTCAATACCTAGCTCACGTGCACTTTCAGAAGCTTGTACTAACGCTTCTTCCATCAACTCGCTACGCTCACCTGATACAATTTCGCGAATTGTACGTGTACCAAAGTTTGTACGAAGACCATTGTTTACTTTTTGCTTAAGTAGCGTTTCAGCATATTGCTTATCGCCACGAGCACGTAAGTAAAAAGCACTAAAGTCATTAACTCGCCATTTTACAAACGAATCAACAATTAAGTCTTTTTTCTCGCTAGTAACAAAGCGATCTGGCGCACCATCTAGCGTTTGAATACGTGCATCAATACGACGTACTTGGCTAAAAAATGGTACTTTAAATTGTAGGCCTGGGCCATATACAATCGCTTTGTCGTCGCTATCTTTTTGTACTTTACTGAATAACATTACAATTGCTTTTTGCCCTTCAGGTACAACAAATACCGATGAGAAAGACATAACAATGGCAGCTAATAGTATTACTAAACTAAAGTTTTTCATTATGATTATCTCCCATCATTGAAGCGGTCATTGTTAAAGCGGTCATTGCCACTATTAACGGAGCTATTGCGCGACGTATTAACTTTATTACGTAAGTCTTGAATATCACTTGAACTTGGAAGTGCAACTCGTGTTGCGGTTCCTTGCTTGTCCATAATTTTATCAAGAGGTAAATACATCATGTTATTGCCGCCTTTAACATCAACCAATATTTTAGAACTACTCCCTAACACTTCTTCCATTGCATCAATGTATAAGCGCTCACGAGTAACTTCTTTAGCTGCTTGATATTCAGGTAAAAGCTTTTCAAAGCGAGCTACCTCACCTTGTGCTTCCAATGTAATGCGCTCTTGATAACCTTCCGCTTCTTGAGTCATACGCGTTACTTGACCACGAGCACGCGGTTCAATTTCACGAGCATATGCTTCTGCTTCACGGATGAAACGTTCTTCATCTTCTTGTGCAGCAATTGCATCATCAAATGCATCTTTAACTTCAGTTGGTGGACGAGAGTCTTTAAAGTTCACGTCAGTAACAATTAAACCTAAGTTATATGGTTCGATAATCTTATTAAGCTCATCCCATGTATTTTGACGAACAACCTCACGGCCATTAGTTAATACTTGGTCCATTTTTGCATGGCCCACAACATAACGCAGGGCACTGTCTAGCGCTTCTTCTAAGCTACTATCAGCGTTAGTTACGCTAAATTCATAAAGGTATGGGTCAATAACACGGTATTGCACCTGAAACTCAACGCTCACTACGTTTTCGTCTTCAGTAAGCATAAAACCAGAAGCCGATAATGAACGAACAGCTTCAATATCTACTGGGATTACCGTTTCGATGAAAGTCATTTTCCAACGCAAACCAGGATCAGCAATTCGGTCATATTTACCAAATTGTAGAACCACACCACGCTCGGCTTCTTTAACCGTATAAATACCACTTAACGCCCATACAATAACGGCGATAATAAGTATGAATGAAATACCGGCTCCGCCAAGTCCACCGCCGCTACCATTGCCGGATTTTTTCCCGCCAAATAAGCCGCTGAACTTGTTACTAAACTTGCGGAACACCTCGTCTAAATCAGGTGGGCCTTGATCACGTCCGCCTTTATTATTCCACGGATCTTTGTCATTGCCATTATTACCCGGTTCATTCCAGGCCATAGCTATACTCCATTGTTATCTAAATAAATTAGGAAATTGTGTTAAATCTAACAAATCTACCGCGTTTCTCATACAAAAACCGACATTAAAACGTCAATTTTTAATTACGGTTGATAAAACCAGCAATTTCAGGACCAAATTCTTTAATTAAACGATTCCACTCAACCATTGGCATTCTAACATCTAACAGCCAATTACCTTGCTCATCA
This sequence comes from Pseudoalteromonas sp. TB25, assembly GCF_000497995.1. Taxonomy (NCBI): domain Bacteria; kingdom Pseudomonadati; phylum Pseudomonadota; class Gammaproteobacteria; order Alteromonadales; family Pseudoalteromonadaceae; genus Pseudoalteromonas; species Pseudoalteromonas sp. TB25. The sequence continues at coordinate 5,215 of NZ_AUTI01000334.1, read as the reverse complement.
AATTGCTCTTCATGCACTGCATTTAAACTGAACAATGCAGCTCTTAAGCGACCATACAATGGCGTAAGAAATAATGTTTCGTTAAACATCTTCTTAGCTAGTAACTCACTGATAGCCTCGCTAAGTAATTCACACCCTTCACCAGTCTGAGCGCTAAGCCATACTCTTATAGGTTGACCTTCGTCATCTCGATCAATACGTGGGCTTACGTTATCCAGCGCATCAATTTTATTATAAATTAATAGCTGTGGTACTTCATCGGCCTCAATTTCTTTAAGCACCGATTGTACTTGTTCAATATTTTCTTGCAGACGTGAGTCTGCGGCATCAATTACATGTAACTGCAAATCAGCTTCGCGAGTTTCAGTAAGCGTTGCTTTAAAAGCAGCAACTAAGTCATGTGGTAGGTGACGAATAAAGCCCACTGTATCAGCTAAGATAACAGGGCCAACATCACCTAACTCAAGCTTACGTAGAGTCGGATCAAGCGTGGCAAACAACTGATCGGCCGCGTATACATCTGAATTTGTAATTCGATTAAATAATGTAGATTTACCCGCATTGGTATAACCAACTAATGAAACTGTAGGTATTTCGTTGCGAGTACGAGCTCGCCTACCTTGTTCACGTTGCACTGCAACTTTAGCTAAACGTGCACGAATATTTTGAATACGGGCACGAAGTAATCTTCTGTCAGTTTCAAGTTGAGTTTCACCAGGACCACGTAAACCAATCCCGCCTTTTTGACGTTCAAGGTGAGTCCAGCCTCGAATTAATCGAGTCGACATATGGCGAAGTTGAGCCAATTCAACTTGCAGCTTACCCTCGTGGGTACGTGCGCGCTGGGCAAAAATATCAAGAATTAGCGTCGTTCTATCAAGCACACGACATTGACAAACGCGCTCTAAATTACGCTCTTGTGATGGCCTAAGTTGATGATTAAAAATTACGACATCTGCTTTGTGGATTTTGACAATCTCAGCTATTTCCTCTGCTTTACCGGTACCGACGAATAGTTTCGGATGTGGTGCTTGACGGCTGCCTTGCACAACCGCCAAACTACTAACACCAGCAGAAGATACCAACATTTCTAATTCGTGAAGATCTTCACGATCTCCTTCTTTAGGCAAGTCGATATGAACTAAAATTGCCTGTTCGCCGGATTCATAGCGGTCAAACAAACATTATGCTCCTAATTAAAAGTTTCCAGCTTCTGCCTCTTCAGTGTCTTCACTCCCTTGAACTGCTTGGAAGTTAACTGCGCGAGCAGGGACAACTGTAGAAATTGCATGCTTATAAACCATTTGATTTACGGTGTTCTCTAGTAAAATAACAAATTGGTCAAATGACTGAATTTTGCCTTGTAATTTTATGCCATTTACCAAAAAGATTGATACTGGAATGCGCTCACGTCGTAGTGCATTCAAAAATGGGTCTTGTAACGATTGGCCTTTTGCCATGTTATTGTTCCTTCGTTCTAGGTGTTATTATAATTAAGTGGCTGAACTTATTTGATAAAAAACAATATTCAACTACTACTAGCTTAGCGAACTTACTACACGATGCAAGTTTTCTTCGTCGCCTGTTGTTAACCAAGTAACATCAGGCCAACTACGAAGCCACGTTAACTGCCGTTTTGCCAGCTGACGTGTTGCTGCGATGCCACGAAAAACCATTTCATCATGGTTTGTTTCACCCGCAAGGTAATCCCACATTTGTCTATAACCAACACAACGAATAGAAGGCATATTGGGGTGTAAATCCTTACGTAGATATAGGGTCGAAACTTCATTTTCAAACCCCTGATCAATCATTATTTTAAACCTTTCTTCAATTCGGCGGTGTAATTCACTGCGTTCTTGCGGTGCAATCGCAAATTGATGAAAAGTATAAGGTAAAGCCGGCTGTTTTTGCATTTGCAACTCAGTCATGGTCTTACCAGTTAACCTGTAAACCTCTAAAGCTCGATTAATTCTTTGTGAATCATTTTCACTTATTTTTTCGGCTGCTTTTGGGTCAACTTTAACTAATTCTTTATATAAATGAGGCCAGCCAAATTCTTTCGCTTGCGCTTCTAACTCTGTTCTTATCTCTGTATCTGCTTCAGGTAAAGGCGATAAACCATCAATTAAAGATTTGAAGTACAGCATTGTACCTCCAACCAATACAGGCACTTTACCTTGTCTGTGAAATTCGTCAATTTTTTGCACTGCATCGCGCCTAAAATCTGCAACTGAATACGTTTCACTCGGGTCAAGTAGATCAATTAAATGATGCGGAGCTTTGGCTAATTCTTCCGCATCAGGTTTTGCTGTACCAATGTCCATACCTTTATACACTAGCGCTGAATCTACGCTGATTATTTCTGTATTTAAATGCTCGCACAGCGAGATTGCCAATGCTGTTTTACCTGCTGCAGTTGGACCCATTAAAAATATAACTGGTAAATTACTCAACACTGATACCTTAATCTAATTGCGTTAAATAGTGATTTAGCTCTATTTTAACTGCTTTTTTACGCAAGCGTTCAATAGTTTGTGGATTATTTTGTAAGCGCATTTGTTGCGCTAAAAATATATTGCTTAAATAAAATCGGGTCGGCACGCATTTCATTTGCCATTCTAACCAATTCTCTATATTTTCAAGTTTTGCTTTACACGCATCAAGTAGCTCACCTACCGCTGCACTTACATCAAGTAAATATAAACACGCTGGCAATTTTTTAACCATTACAAATTGTTTTTCTATTACAAGTTCAAAACCAAGTAAGGTAAACCACGATTGCTGGGATTCTATAAGTAAGCAATCTTCTTTTTCTAAGTTTACTCGCACTGGTAACAAAAGGGCTTTCCCTTCTAAACTTCCGAACTCTTTAATTTGATTATGCCAATCATCTACCAATGCATATTTGAAATGTGAGCAATACAATTGCTGCTCAACACTAAATACACACGCACCTTCATTAACACTGATGATTGAAACTGTCTTTAAAACATTATGCGCAGACTCTAACTGGTGTTGTGCTACGGGTATGTTTGCTACATTATCAAAATGCGCAGCGTGTTGCTCACTCACACCTTGATAAAACGCGTTTACATCATGATGGCTCGTACTTGGTGTATCACGGTATGCCCCGCCACCGCCAACACTTCTAGTACCTGATGCTGAACTACCTGCACTTCCAGAGTAAGAGGGCTGTAATTGCGATTTAGGGTAATCAAATACTCCATCCGCTTTTATATCATTAGAACTACTATGCGCTGACCCCATAAACACAGGCGCAGATTCCACCTCAGAGCTAAGCGGTTCATTCGTAAACTCACCTTGCAGCGGCACTACCACTTGCTTAATAGCCTGTAATATAAAGTCATGAATTAAGCGCCCTTGATGAAAACGGACTTCATGCTTAGCTGGATGAACATTTACATCAACCTGCCGAGGGTCTATATCAATATAAATGACAAAACCGGGTAATTCTTGTGTTCCGCTTACTTCTTCAAATGCCTGGCGTATAGCATGCAGAATAAGTTTATCGCGCATCATACGATTATTAACATAAGTATACTGAGTCGTATTAGCTGAACCTACAGGTAGCACCCAACCATGCAGCTGTAAGCCACCCTCTCCTGATTGAATATGCAAACCTTGCTCAGCAAAAGCCTTACCTGCAACTTGCGCTACACGTGTAATAGCCTGAGAGGGTTCTGTCTTCGCACGATACTGCCTTACTACTTTTTCGTTGTGAGTTAGTGTAATAGAGACATCAAAGCGACTAAGCGCAATACGCTTTATCAACTCATCAATATGGCTAAATTCCGTTTTTTCGGTACGCAAGAATTTACGACGAGCTGGGGTGTTAAAAAATAAATCTTTTACTTCAATGGTTGTGCCATCAGGGTGCGCTACTGGCTTTACTTGCACGGCCATATCGCGACCTTCTGCAAATGCTTGCCAAGCAGCTTCTTGATCTTTTGGTTTTGAGCTCAGCGTTAAACGCGATACAGAGCTAATTGACGCAAGCGCTTCTCCCCTAAAACCAAGTGAACAAATATTTTCAAGGTCATCTAGAGATTTTAATTTACTCGTAGCGTGACGAGAAAGCGCGAGCGTTAGCTCATCTTTACTTATCCCTGAACCGTTATCACGTATACGAATAAGCTTATGACCGCCACGCTCTATATCTATCTGAATACGTGTAGCGCCAGCATCTAAACTGTTTTCGACTAGCTCTTTTACTACCGACGCTGGGCGCTCAACCACTTCGCCTGCGGCAATTTGGTTAGCTAAACGCGCGGGTAATATTTCAATATTCATGAGATTTCCTAGCAAGCATTGCGCTAATAATAATGACTAACTTTGTGGTATATCGAGCTCTTGCCCAATAAACAAAGTATTAGAGCTAAGCTTATTAACTTGTTTTAATTCAGTGACTGTAATGCCATAGCGACTCGCCAACATACTTAAAGATTCACCCGGGCGTACCTTGTGCTTTGTTGGATATTGCGACTTTAATTTAGCAAATAAAGAGTCATCAGGTGGATTTTTTAAATAGTAATTTTTAATTGAAGTAAATATAGCTTTAGCCAAACGCTCTTGATGGTTAGCACTTTTAAGCAGCTTTTCTTCTCGTGGGTTAGATATAAACCCTGTTTCTACTAAAATTGATGGGATATCTGGTGATTTAAGTACAGCAAGACTCGCATGTTGGGGATCTTTCTTATGCAACTTAGCAACTTTACGTAGCTCTTTAACCACTTCGTCAGCTACGTTTAAGCCGGTTTTCATAGAGTGATCCATCGACATATCAAGTAATGCTTGCGCTAAGTATTTTTCGTTAGCGGCATCTTTCATTACATCCGCAGCGCCACCTAAAAGCTCAGAGTGCTTTTCTTTATCTTCTATCCATTTACCTATCTCTGAATTAGCACGCCTTAACGACAACACCCAAACAGAGGCACCATTTGGTCCCGGGCTCGTAAATGCATCAGCATGAATAGAGACAAAAAAGTCGGCCTTTTTTTCACGAGCACGATTGGTGCGCGTATTAAGTTTTACAAAGTAGTCACCGCTTCGTACCATGCGCGAAATCATCCCACGTTCGCCATCAATCATGCGCTCTAAACGTTTTGCAATTTGCAGTGTTACTGTTTTTTCGTACGTGCCAGAGGGACCAATTGAACCTGGATCTTCGCCGCCATGACCCGCATCAATTGCA
>NZ_AUTI01000333.1:0-11903 GCF_000497995.1 Pseudoalteromonas sp. TB25 | reverse complement strand
GGCAGGCGAGCTTGATTTGCTGATAAGCTTTCCAGAATTTATACCCGACAACCTTTCTTATATCACCTTGTTTGAAGAACAGCATTTGTGTATTACCGGTATAGGTAACACTACTTACACTGAACCTTTGAGTTTGGCGCAATTTGCAAAGCATCCACAGCTAGTGGTGTCGCCATCTCGTGCAAATTTGCGCGGATCGCACGATCAGTGGTTTGAAAGCCAAGGGCTAAAACGTAATATTGTAATGTCGGTACCGAGCTTTTCAGCAGTGCCCGACATTTTACATACAACCGATATGCTCGCGTTTTACCCATCAAGATTATTACCAAACAGCAAAGTTAAACAGCTAAAAATAGAAGCTCTGCCTCCTACATTTAAAGTAATAGCCGCATGGCATCCGCGTACTAATAACAGCCCTATTCATAAATGGTTGATAGAGCAATTACAAAACTTATAACGATATAAAACATCTAAAGTGACTACTTTTTACTGTTAAATTAGCAACCCAATATTTAGATTAAATCATTTAACCCCTCCTTAACCCTCGACCTAATAAGCTATGTGTAATAGTACGAATTAGGCATAGTTAAATGGTTTATTTTAAAAAGCACTCAACCGGTTTTTTACTTGCACTTAGTTGTACGCTTGCTGCATGTAGTAGTCAGCCAAGCTATCAAGGTAATAGTACTGAGCAGTCGCTAAAGCAACATACAAACTGGCAGTACACGCAAAGTAACGCACAGCAAGTAAATTACATTACCGATTTGGTGGATATTGAAGGGCTTGATTCGCTTATTGAGCAAGCTGTTACTAATAACCCATCGTTTAATCAAGTGCATGTTGCATTAAAACTAGCTTATGCGCAGCGTGATGTAACCGCTGCAAGTCAGTGGTTTAGTGTAGATGCAGGATTTGACGCGCAGCGCAGTAAAACCGAAGGCACGCAATACAGCTCATCAGTAGGTATAAGTTGGGAAGCCGATATATGGCAAAAAATTGCTGACAACGTAGCCGCGCAAGATATGACTATTGCCAGTAATCAAGCTACTTATCAAGGCGCTAAAGACACCTTAGTAGCCAGCGTGATACGCACGTATTTAAACATTATTTTGCAGCAAAATTTGCTCGATATAGAGCAACAACGTTTAGTTGTTTTACAAAATAATGAGCAAAGTATTGTAGAGCGCTACCAATATGGATTAGGTGATTTAGAAGCGCTTGATACCGCCCGTACTAGCACGGCATCTACTCGCGCAACCATTGCCGATTACCAAGAACAAATAGCAAAAGCAAAGCGTGCTTTAATGCTAATTGTAGGCACTGATAAACTTCAAAACCTGCCAAATACATTAACACTACCAAGCGTTATTGAGCCATTAAGTACATTACCAGAGCAAGATTTAGCGCGCCGACCTGACTTACAAAGTGCCTATTACAACATTCAGGCAAAGCATTACTTGGTTGATGTATCGTACAAAGAGCTACTACCGAGTATTTCGCTTTCGGCATCACTGAGTGATTTAGCAAGCACGCCAAGCCAAGCATTATTAACTAGCCCAGTGTGGAGTTTATTAGGCAGTTTAAGTGCCCCTTTATTTGAAGGTGGAGCACTGCGTGCGCAAGTTGATATTGCAAAATTAAATGCCGAGCAAGCGTTTTGGCAGTACCAAGATACGCTGCTAAGTGCGGTAAACGAAGTTGAAAATGCACTCGGGCAGGAGCAATCATTAACCGAGCAGCAACTGCAAATTAGCAATGCACTTGCTAGCGCTAAACGCAGCTTTAGTAACTATCAAAGTAAGTATCAACAAGGTTTGGTTGATATTTTAGATTTGCTAACAGTGCAACAAAAAGTATACGACCTGCAAGCCCAGCTTAGCCAAATAAACTACACCCTTTTAACTAACCGCATAGATTTAGGCCTCGCTTTGGGCCTTGGAGTATCGTCATGAAAATTTCGCCAACACCGGTTGTTGTAACGCTTGTTGCTATTGTTTGTATAGGGCTTGCTATTATGTATAACGGTCAAAAAATGGCTGAAAAAGCAAATAGTCCACAACCTGCCGCTATTAAAGCTATTGTCCCAAATGTATCGGTAATTAATGCAGCTCCGAGCACTTATCAGGCTTATGTTAGCGGCCACGGTGAAGCTAAAGCGCATTGGTCACTTAGCTTAAAAGCACAAGTTAAAGGCGAAGTAACCAGTATGAGCGAGCAATTTGCGACCGGTAACTTAATAACTAAAGGGCAGGTGTTTGCACAAATTGATGACACCGAATACTTACAAGCTCTAGCTAGCGCAAAAGCAACATTGGCTGATGCAAAACTAGCACTGCAAGAAGAACAAGATTTAGGTAATCAAGCAAAACGTGAATGGGATCGCTCAGGCGTTACGCAAGCGCCAAGCTCGCCGCTTGTATTTAGAACGCTGCAGTTAGAAGCCGCGCAAGCTACGCTCGATAAAGCACAATATGCACTTAAAACCGCACAGCGTGATGTAAATAACACCCAGTTAAGTGCACCATTTGACGCTGTTATTTTATCGCGCGATATAGATTTAGGTACTTATGTGAGTATTGGCGATACGCTTGCCACGCTAAACAGCACTGACAAAGTAGAAATAACGGTGCCGCTTTCATTAAGTCAGTGGCAAAACCTAGCAAATAATAAATCAGGCGATGTTATTTTAACTGATGTAACCACTAATACTAAATGGAACGGTTATATTGCACGTTTTGAGCAACATCTTGATGACAGCTCGCGTCAACGCAGCGTAATTGTTGCCTTAGATAAACCGTTTGAGCAAACAACGCCGTTACTGCCTGGCACATTTTTAGCGGTAGAAATTGCCGGTAAGCAGTTAACTAACGTAATAAAACTGCCTGCTTCGGCGGTATCTCAAGATGGCTTAATTTGGTACGTAAATGATCAAAATAGCTTAGTAAGCACACACGCTAATAAAGTATTTGAGCGTGGGAATTACGTATATATTACGCCAGTAGATGGTGCTAAAAATCTAAAAGTGGTGGCGCGCCCACTTGTTAGTTACTTAAACGACATGAAAGTAAATCCAATAGTTGAGGAGATATAATAATGAGCCCTCATCAACCACCTCAAATACCCAGTAATAATAACCCGCTGCACGGTATTATTAATTGGTTTGCAAATAACTCTGTTGCCGCTAACTTATTGTTAGTTAGTGTGATTGTAATGGGTATTATGTCGCTTACGACTTTACGTAAAGAGGCTTTTCCGAGTTTAGAGCCAGATACTATTTCGGTATCGGTGGTTTACGACAGTGGCGATGCATTGCAAGCCGAAGAAGGAATAGCGTTAAAAATAGAAGAAGCGCTCGAAACCGTATCGGGTATTAAACGTATTACCTCTACATCCGATGCTAGCGGTAGCCATGTAAGCATTGAAAAAAGTACTGATTACTCACTCGATGAGTTACTTGTTGACGTTAAAAACCAAGTTGACGCTATTAATAACTTTCCGGCAGATGCTGAGCAACCTGTTATTGATAAAGCCCGTAGGCAAGATCATGCATTAACGCTGCAACTTTTTGGGGATGCAGATCGCCATACATTACAAAACTTGGGTGAAAAACTTAAAGCCGATTTATTAGCGCAATCAGGCATTAGCGACGTAGAGCAATCGGGTGTGCTCGACCCGATGATGTCCATAGAAATCGACGAAGGTAAATTACAAGCGTATGGCTTAACTATTAGTGATGTAAGTGAGGTCATTAATAATGAGTCATCAAGCCCGCTTTCGACTAGTTTGCGCGATAGCAGTAAAATTATACGCTTAAAAGCCGCCGACCAAGCTTACTGGCAGCGCGACTTTGCCAATATTGTATTGTTAACAACCGCATCAGGCACACAAATTAAGTTAGGAGATGTAGCCACAGTTACCGACTCATTTGCCGAAGATAGCAACTCATTAAGCCGTTATAACCAACAAAATGCCGTAGGCGTTGAAATTTTAATGGGCGATAACAGCGATATAACTACCATTGTTAAGCAAGCTAATAGCGTAATAGATAAATGGCACGAAAGCGGTTTATTACCTCAAAACGTAGAGCTTGAAAGCTGGCACGACAAAAGCACCATGATCACCGAGCGTTTATCGCTACTTACTAAAAATGCCGTGACCGGTATTATTATGGTGTTTGTAATACTTGCCATATTTTTAAACGTACGCGTAGCGCTGTGGGTTGCTGGTGGCTTGCCGTTTGTATTTTTTGGTACGCTTTATTTTATGACCGATGGCTACACCGNTATTATGGCGCTGGGCATAGTGGTAGACGATGCCGTTGTTGTAGGCGAGAGTATTTACACCACACGTAAAAAGCATGGCGATACATTAAATAATACAGTTTTAGGTACCATGAAGGTTGCTGTGCCAACAATATTTGGGGTGTTAACCACGGTGGCTGCGTTTGTAGCGCTTTCGAATGTGTCGGGCAACTTAGGTAAAATTTACTCTCAATTTGCCACTGTAGTGACTATTTGTTTACTGCTTTCAGTTGTTGAATCAAAACTTATTTTACCCTCGCATTTAGCCCACATTAGTACTAAACGCCAAGTTAAAAAAGGCTTAGCAGGTCTGTGGTCAAAAATACAACATGGTGCTGATAGCGGCTTAAGCTGGTTTAGTAAAAACATTTACTGCAAGGTTATTGAATTTTCACTGCGCTTTAGATACGCCGTAGTGGCTGCGTTTATCGCCTTTTTTATATTAGTTATTGGCATGCCGATGACAGGCACAGTTAAAGTTGGTTTTTTCCCAAGTATTGCAGGCGATACCGTAACAGCCGATTTGGTTATGCAAAACGACGCCGCTTATGGGCAAACAAACACAAACTTACTAACGCTTGAGCAAAGTGCATTACAAGCTGAGCAAAACTTAATGACTAAGTTGAACTCTGACAAAAGCGAAATAACCAGCCTACAAGTCATTAGTAGCAGCGACACCAGCGGTGAAGTAAGCGTTGAGCTATTAAACGAAGGCGCTTTTACAGCAAGCGAATTTGCTCAAGAGTGGCAGCGCGTAGCAGGTAGCCTTGAGGGCAGTAAAAAATTACAAATATTAGCCACGCGTAAAATGGTCGATAACTTTAAAGTTGAGCTTAAAGCGTGGGACGACGAAACCGTAATGGCGGCGGGCGCACTATTTAAGGAGCGCTTACAAAATACCGCAGGCGTTAACGGAATAGACGACAACTTAAACCCAGGTCAGCCACAGCTTAAATTTACCCTAAATGCACAAGGGCGCGCGCTTGGCATGGATACAGCCAGTTTATCAAAGCAAGTACTGCAAGCCTTTGGTGGTGCAGTTGTACAGCGCTACCAACGTAATAAAGACGAAGTTAAAGTACGTGTACGCTACCCAGAAAATGCTCGTAAAACACCTGCCGATATAATGCAGTCGCGTATTCGCCTGCCTGATGGCACCGTTGTCCCTTTAGTTAACGTAGCCACAGTAAGCAGTGAATATCAGCAAGATGAAATAACCCGCATTGATGGACTTCGTGCAATTTATTTAAGCGCCCAAGTGGATAAAAACGTGATTGCTCCAAACGAGTTAGTTGCTAACTTAAAGCGCGACTTAATTCCTGAGTTAACACAGCAATTTCCTAACTTAAGTGTGTATTTTGCAGGAGAGGCAGAGCAACAAAGCGAAACCACCAGCTCAATGAGCACTATGTTTGTAGCCGCTTTATTAGTTATTTACGTGTTGCTGGCTATTCCGCTTAAATCGTACATTCAACCTATGTTGATTATGGTAGCAATTCCATTTGGCATTGTGGGCGCTATTTTAGGACATTGGTGGAACGACTTAACCATTAGTATATTGTCGTTAAATGGTATTTTGGCGCTCAGTGGGGTAGTTGTAAACGACAGCTTATTACTTGTTTCACGCTTTAACGAACTAGTAAAAGAAGAGGGCATGAGCACGCACGATGCCATAGTTGAGTCGTGTACGAGCCGGTTACGTGCGGTATTACTTACCTCAATTACGACGTACGCAGGCTTAGTGCCGCTACTTAGCGAAACCTCAATGCAGGCACAGTTTTTAATTCCTGCTGCGGCATCACTTGGCTACGGTATTTTGTTTGCCACGGTTATTACCTTAATACTTATACCGGCATTATTGATGATTCAAACCGATGCTAAACGCGGTATTGATGCTGTGCTAATATCGCTAGGTGCTAAAAATAAAACGCAGGAAGTAGCCTCTTAATGATAAACGTACTACTGGTTGAAGACGACATAGATTTGGCAACCACCATTGTTGATTATCTCGAAATTGAGTCAATAGAGTGTGACCATGCAAGCAATGGCGTAATGGGTTTAAATTTAATAGAACGTAATCAATATCAAATGATTATATTAGATGTAAACATGCCCAAAATGGACGGTTTAACCATGTGTAAATCATTGCGTGAGCAAGGCATTGATATACCTGTATTAATGCTGACAGCGCGCGATAGCCTCGACAATAAGCTTGAGGGGTTTGCAGCCGGTAGTGACGACTATTTAGTAAAACCATTTGCGATGAAAGAGCTAGTAGCGCGGGTTCAAGTATTAGCAAAGCGTAAAAGTGGAGAGGTTAAGCGACTTACCTTTGCTAATTTAACACTTAATTTAACCGCGCATACAGCAACAGTGGCTGCGCACAGTTTAAAGTTATCACCCATTACTTTTAAGTTATTAGAAGTGCTTGTACGAGAGCAGCAAAAACCGGTAACCCGACAGGTAATTATGCAAGCAATATGGGGAGACGATCAGCCAGACAGCAATAGCTTAAAAGTGCATATTCATCATTTGCGTAAACAGCTAGAGCAAGCGCATTGCCAAGCCGTACTAGAAACAATACCCAGTGTAGGGTTTGCGCTAAAATTAAAAAATGGGACACAAGCATGAAAATTAGACCCAGCCTGAGGTTGTATTTTTTTGCCACCATGGTGCTTTTAAGTTCATTAATGGCAATTGGTTTTTCGTTTTTAAGTGTTAATTATTTTATTGATGGCTTAGACCGAGGGTTAAATGGCGTAATGCATGCGCTTTCGCAATCTACTGAGGTTAAAAACGGTGAACCTGCAGAAATGATTGGCTTTAAAATAGCGAGTCGCTGGGAAGACATGCCAAGCGAAATTCAGCAACGCTTTACAAAGCCTACAGAGATTGGCGTACTACAAAAAAGCAAAGTAAAACCATCGTTTTTTTCAATGCCGGAAGACCTCTATTTTGTAGCGTATTTTCAAAACCCTGCAGGGGAGCCCCGTTACGTATCACGTATTATGCTTGAAAAAGAGCGCCTTAAAAAACAAAGCTCACCCGATAAACCTATAAAAAAGTTGGCATGGATAGCGTTAACAGGGGTAACGGCAATTGCTTTATTTACCTTCTTTTTGTTTATGGTAATGAAAAAAATAGCTAAACCAGTAGAGTCACTACGCGGTTGGGCTAAGTCCCTAAATCAAAATAATTTACAAAACACGCCGCCCGACTTTACCTATAACGAACTAAATACCTTGGCAACGCTAATACGCAGTAGCTTGCTTTCTGCTCACGACAGCCTTGAGCGAGAGCAGCGCTTTTTAAGTTATGCGAGCCACGAGTTACGTACGCCAATTTCGGTTATTCGCAGCAACGTTGAGTTACTTAACCGCTTAAGCGAAAAAGCACCTTTAAGCGATAAACAACACCTTACACTGCAGCGAATAGAGCGCGCCGGTTTAACTATGAGCGATTTAACTGAGACGTTATTGTGGCTTAGCAGAAATGACGACCAGCAAAGTGCACCAGAGCCTGTAAACCTAGCCGAAAAAATAACGACCTTGAGTAACGAACTCGATTATTTACTCAATTCAAAACAAGTTGATGTACTTATAAATACCGATAACCATAGTACAACTATTAATACCGAAGCCACCGCATGCCACATTGTGCTTACTAACTTAATACGTAATGCGTATCAGCATACGCAACAAGGGCAAGTGCGAATTACTCAGCAGGGTAGCCGTGTGATTATAGTAAATAGTAGCGCACAAACTGATATGCCACACGCGACTAATAACACAGACAAGCCAGCTAATATTGGCTACGGTTTAGGATTAGAGTTAAGCGAAAAAATAATAAAACGACACGGTTGGGTATACGAAGTAAACGACATGCCAGGGCGTTATGAAGTGGTGGTCGATTTTAGTTAATACGCTTTTTTAATACTTAGAATACTTGGATTTGAAATATAAAAACCGCGCTAAGGTACTTTTAGAAAAGCTTTAGCGCGGTTTTTTTACATTCAAAAATATTTAATTTAACGCTGAGAATATAAAAAAACTTAGTGATAGTAATGTGTTAAGTAATTTGCTAAAACTGCAGGTAAAGATGGGGAGAGCGTGACGCGAGAATACGTAATTGGCTAAACTCATTTCTTGCTATTATAACTAGTCATTTCTAGCCGCTTTTAGCAAGGTGCTATGTTCTTAAGGAAATATACGAAAATCGTTAGTGCTTTATTGATTGTGCTGATATTAATGCCAATCTTTCTATACATATATCAGTTTGGCTTTGGTTTTTGGGCTGATCATGCCAAATGGGCTGAAATGGGAAGTTTCTTTGGTGGTATTTTAGGCCCTGCAATAACTGTTATTTCGGTTGGATTTTTGTATGTTCAACTTAAAGCACATCAAAAGCAGCAGCAGTACACATTGGATGCACTCAAACTTCAAAAAATTGAGTCTGATATTGTATTCTTTATAGCGACAGTGAAAACAGAATTAGCCCGTGAAATACCAACTATGAATAATAAAGTTTTAAATGAAATCCTTGGTCATCATGCTGCTGAGTTTTGTTCAGTACACACGAACTATCAAGGAGAAAAAAATCCTGATTTTATTATCGATGGCTATCGTAGGCGTTCATTCGATTTCTTAATATGCTACGAAGGCTTATTTAGCTCTTGGATTGCCCTTAATGCCCATTTACATAAATTAAATGATTTGGATATTACATTGAAAATGGACAGTTATAAATCACAAAAAGCAAGAATATTTACAAGCTTAGATAGTTATATTTGCTCTCATTTAGACACTATATCAATGCTCCTTGATACTAAGTACGTACCACATTTTAGACCGTCATTTAAAGTTGCACGAGACAAAGCCCAAGCACAATTTAACTAACGAGCTCAACTAAAAGCTAAACAATGACAATGTTTCTACTTCTGTTTAGTGGATACCTCCTTATCACATTGATGAGGCTAAAATATCTAAGTATATCAAACGTTAGCGCTGCCAATATCACTCAACTCTATATTAATAAAAAGCGCAATTTACTTCTTTTACCTAAACGAGTTTACTTAGCAAAGCGTTTTTTATCGAGCCTTACAATGCCAATGATCATCGTGTTTAGTGCAGGCTTGTTTTGTGGGCTTGGCTTTTACGATCACAATGTTGGGAGAGTTGTGCTCAGTTACTAAAGCAGGCGTAACTACTTTAACGACTTTTTTATGTGGTTTATGCGCACTGGGATCATGTTGATATACTGTGCAGCCGCTCATAATAAGCGCGGTCGTCATTACTAAAACTACTTTTAAAGATAAGTTCATGTTTATTAGTCCTATGTAGCTTAACACAAAGCCTAGGATAAACTTTTTTTTGTATAGTGCTGTAAGCAAACGTAAGGATATTGTAAAGGTGACTTATATGGCTTTTGACGTCTATTTAACTAATTAATAAGTACATTGGTACTGCGTTAAATACGCCAATACCAATGCTTACAATATTGAGTTTAGAGCTCAGAGCTTAGTCCACTGAGTTCAAACTTATAAATCGCTGCGCCAACCCATACCAGACTCTTCCATTAAACGCTCGTACACGCCTTCTATGTTAAGTGGTAACCATGCATCAAACTGTTTAAAGTCACTAAATTGGTCTAATTTTACATTTTGTTTAATTTCGTCAAGCGTATTACCGGCTAAAACGCCTGCGGTTACTTGGCTATACAAAAGCTCTAAATAACTTAAGTAACGCGCTACATCTGCTTTACTGCCAATATCGGCATGCCCGCCTACAAAATTATTAAAGTCATATTTGAGTACCGCTTGAGTTGAATTAATCATGCCTTGAATATCGTAACTCCACAGTTTTTGCCACGGCATTCTGCCAATAACAATCCAATCAACCACAAACAAGGTTTTTTGCTTTTCGAATAATATACTAACCGAACCACGACCATCGTTTGGACCATGGTAGTTAAGCTTTACTGTTGAATCACCAAGGGTAAGTAGTAGCTCGTTATCAAAAGTAAGGCTGGGCATTACCGTTTTCATTTGTGTGTTTTTAATATCTTGCGCGGCGAGTTTATGCGCCACAAAAGTGGTGTGCGGGCTTTTGAATACTTCGGCGCCGTAAATATGATCGCTGTGATTATGGCTATAAATTACATACTTTACCGGTACGTTATAGCGAGTTTTAATTTGCTCGTTTAACCAGATGGCGGCTTTTTTGTTAAGCGGGTCGGTAACAATTGCACCCTCAGGAGTGATTAAAAATACTGAGCGGTGTCTGTCGTCTATAAAGCGGTGTAAGCCATCTCCTAAGTCTTCTATTTCATAGGCTTGTGTGGCAAAGCCTATAAACAATAGGGCTGTGGTTAATAGTTTTTGTAGCAAGCGGGGCATACACCATTCCTTTTTAAATTGATTAAATTAATAACGCTATTAAAAGAAGAAAGCATTAAGCAGTAAAAAATTTCAGCTATTGGTTAAATTAAAGCTTAAGCTTAAGTAAAAGGATCAAATATAAGGATGAAATAAAAAGCCATTATAAAAATGGCTTTAGATAGGTTGGTTGGTTGGGTTTATCTTTGTGTTAGTTGTTGGTTTATTTCTTCAAAGATACTGGCATCATCTATGGTTGAAGGTATTTGTAGCTCTTCGCCATCAACCAATTGGCGCAAATTTTTACGCAGTATTTTACCCGAGCGTGTTTTGGGCAACCTATCTACGCTAACTATATTTTTAAGGCACGCAATAGCGCCAATCTGATTACGAACACTTAAAACAAGCGCTTGTTCTACGTCGGTACTTGAGCCCATAAAATCATTTTTAAGCACGATCATTCCCATAGGAAGTTGCCCCTTTAGAGGATCGTTCACACCAAAAACAGCGCATTCAGCAACAGCAGGGTGCGCGGCTACTATCTCTTCCATTTCGCCGGTAGAAAGCCTATGGCCTGCTACATTTATAACGTCGTCGGTTCTGCCCATAATAAATAGGTAGCCGTCTTCATCAATATAACCACCATCGCCAGATAAATAATAACCTTCGTATTCATTTAGGTAGCTTGCTTTAAAGCGCGTGGTATCTTGCCAAATAGTTGGTAGGCAACCTGGTGGAAGTGGCAGTTTAATTACCACGGCGCCTTGCTCGTTAGCTGCGCATTCATTGCCATCCATATCTAATATTCGCACGTCAAAACCTGGAGTAGGCACGGTAGAGCTGCCAGGTTTTGTTGCTAAGTACTCAAGCCCTACAGGGTTACAAGCAATAGCCCAGCCGGTTTCTGTTTGCCACCAATGATCGAGCACTGGCAGTTTGGTTTTTTCTTTAAGCCACTCGTAAGTGGGAGGGTCCAACCGCTCGCCAGCTAAAAATAAACGTTTTAAGCTTGAGGTATCGTATTGATTAAAACCATCGGCATTTGGATCTTCTTTTTTGATTGCTCTAAAGGCGGTGGGGGCACTAAATAATGCATTTACTTTATATTCTTCTACCACGCGCCAAAATGCACTAGCATCGGGCGTTTTAACGGGTTTACCTTCATATAATACGGTCGCGCAGCGATACATTAGCGGTGCGTAAACTATATAAGAGTGCCCAACTACCCA
>NZ_AUTI01000332.1:0-13732 GCF_000497995.1 Pseudoalteromonas sp. TB25 | reverse complement strand
TATTAGTGCTTCGTATGCTGTTTTATAGGGTAGATTAGCGGCGCGCTGCTGCCAAGCATCATCTAACGTTTGCTGCATTTTTTGTGCTGCACGTTTTAATACACTGCTTGCAGTATCGTTATTATGATAATGGTAAGTGTCGGGGAATAACCACCCTTCTAAGTGCGTGTCATTACCCAGTATTTGAGTACTTAGTTCGTCAGTTTTTAAATCGTTTTGTAAATTATCAGCTTTTTTAATAGCACTTAGTACTTCACGTAAGTTTTGACCTTCAATTATGGTAAAACTAAAACTAATTTGCTGACCTTGGTTAATTTTTTTTACGTTGTTAATAACGCTATCGGCTGTTAGCTCGTAAAGCCCCGCTTTTAAGTCGGTAAGTGTGGGATCTAATTTGGCAATTACCTGATAACGCCAACAACTTTCTACCCAGTTATTAGCTTGCCATTGTTGGCATAACTTATTAAAGCCAGTGCCATGCTTAACTTCAAATTGTGTGCTTTGTGCTACCTTTAACGGGCTATTTATTGTTGCTTGTAATTGCTGGTAACCAACAGCAGTGGTTATAACAGCTAAAAAAAGTACCGATAAAATAACTTTTAACACTCAGCCTCCTTGGCTAATAATTTAGTTAGTAATGCGTGGCTGTCGTCTGTATTAAATACCTGTTGCTCAATACGTTTTACAGGTACTGCTCCCATTAAGCTATTACACACAAATACGGCGTCTGCTTGGGTTAAGTCTTCTACTTTCACGCGTTTAAATTCAACAGGCAATTTATCACATAACGATTGTAGATAAACGCCCTTAATTCCGCACTCATCAAGCAATGGCGTAAACACACGCTTATTTTCAATCGCAAAAATATTAGCTGCAGAAGCTTCAATTACATTGTTATTGTAATCAAGCACTAACACATCGTCGCAGTTTTGCGTTTGCATTGCTTTTTTAACTAGTACTTGCTCTAGCCGGTTTAGTGTTTTAAGACCCGCTAAATAAGGCTGTGCTGCTAATTTAATTGGGCTTACTTCGAGATTTACACCCTTTTTAACAAGCGCTTCGTAATTACTAGGGTAATCTAATATGCTCAATAAAATAGTAATATTACACTCACTTGGCAGCCCATAACCACGTCCGCCTTCGCCTCGCGTTACAAGTATTTTAAGCACGTTGAGTGGTGCAGCTTTTATATGCAAAGCAATTTGATTTTCAAGGCTATTAAAATCTAGCTCAGGAAAACCCAAACGCTGTGCGCATTCAATCAAACGCGCTTTATGATGAGCCCAATACTGTACTTGCCCATTAACAACTTTAGCCGTTGTAAAAAAGCCGTCACCGTAATTTAAGCCTCTGTCACGCGTGCTTAAAGTGCTGTTTTGATCTACTGCTATTATTGTTTGCATTTTATTTGGCATATAAAAAAAGCCCAGTTAAACAACTGAGCTCTTATAATTTGATTCGTTGTTAAAAAAGATTATACCTTTTTAAATAGCAACGAGCCATTAGTACCACCAAAACCGAACGAGTTACACAGTGCAAAGTCTAACTTTGCATCACGTGCAGTGTGAGCAATATAATCTAAGTCACACCCTTCGTCTGGGTTATCAAGGTTGATAGTTGGCGACACTTTTTGATCTGTCAGTGATAAAATCGAAATAATCGATTCAACCGAGCCTGCAGCACCTAACAAGTGACCCATCATCGATTTAGACGAGCCTACCATTACATCTTTAGCTGCATTACCAAAAATAGACTTAACAGCGGCAGTTTCTGCTTTATCGCCTGCATTTGTAGATGTACCGTGTGCGTTAATGTAACCAATTTGCTCAGCGTTTACTTGCGCATCATTTAGTGCGTTTTGCATTGCAAGGGCAGCACCTGCACCATCTTCTGGTGGTGATGTCATGTGGTACGCATCGCCGCTCATACCAAAGCCAACAAGCTCAGCATAAATTTTAGCGCCACGTGCTTTAGCATGTTCGTACTCTTCAACTACAACAACACCAGCACCGTCAGAAAGCACAAAGCCATCGCGGTCTTTATCCCAAGGGCGAGAAGCCGCTTGTGGGTCGTCATTGCGGGTTGAAAGTGCACGTGCAGCATTAAAGCCACCCATACCAATTGGGGTACAGGCTTTTTCTGCACCGCCAGCAACCATTGCATCTGCATCACCGTAGGCAATCATGCGCGCGGCATGGCCAATATTATGCAAACCAGTAGTACAGGCAGTTACAATTGAAATATTTGGACCACGAAGTCCATGCATCATTGATAAGTGACCTGAGATCATATTAATAATGGTAGACGGCACATAAAATGGCGATAACTTGCGCGGACCACTATTTAATAACTTAATGTGGTTTTCTTCGATAAGCGTTAAGCCACCAATACCAGAGCCCACAGCGACACCTATACGTGTTGCGTTTTGCTCAGTAATTTCAAGGCCTGAATCTTTAAAGGCTTGAACACCCGCTGCAATGCCGTACTGAATAAACAAGTCCATTTTTTTAGTATCTTTCGCTGACATGTATGCAGTTGCATCAAAGTCATTTATTAAACCAGCGAATTTAGTACCAAATTTTGATGTATCAAAGTGGGTTATTGTTTGAATGCCACTTTTGCCATCTAATAAGCCTTGCCAGGTTGATTGAACATCATTACCTAGCGGCGTCAACATTCCTAAGCCAGTTACGACGACTCGACGTTTAGCCACGGTTTGCCTCCAATAAGGGATATTTACAAGGGGATGATCATACCCAAGCTACCTCAAAGTGCTAGTCCCAAAATAGATTAAAAACGCATAACACAATCAAAATTAATTTTTAGCTAAAATTGAGCATTGAGGCTTAAGTTTTGAATCACGAACTTTGAGGTGGTTTGGATATAAAAAATTAAAGGCAGCGGATGCTGCCTTTAACGTGCGATTAATTACTCAGCGTGTGCTGTTACGTAATCGATAGCAGTTTGTACTGTAGTGATCTTCTCAGCTTCTTCATCTGGGATCTCAGTATCAAACTCTTCTTCAAGAGCCATTACTAGTTCAACAGTATCAAGAGAATCTGCACCTAGGTCATCTACGAAAGAAGATTCATTTTTAACTTCTTCTTCTTTAACACCTAGTTGTTCAATGATAATTTTCTTTACGCGTTCTTGGATATCGCTCATTCTTCTTTCCTTTATTAAAAACGCCGATGCGTTATTTTCAGATTGCCGCGTAGTTTACGCGGCATAATTCTCTGATTCAATGATTTGACCATAAATAATTGTCTGGTCAAACCTCTGAGTGTGTGTTTTGTCTTTTATCGCTTATTTTCGCAGCGATTTCAAGTATGTTTAAAGCAAGTTCACAAATAATTCAATGTTTTTGAGGTAACTTACTTAACTTTATTAGGTAACAATGTGGGTACAATGGTTATTAAACCATGTACATCGCGCCATTTACATGCAAAGTTTCACCTGATACGTACGCAGCCGCGTCAGATGCTAAATAACATACCGCAGCTGCAATTTCGTCTGGTTGACCTAAACGCCCTGCTGGAACATTTGCAAGTGTTGCTGCTTTTTGCTCGTCAGTTAAATCATCAGTCATATCAGTTTGAATAAAACCAGGTGCTACTACGTTTACTGTAATACCACGTGATGCCACTTCGCGTGCAAGTGACTTAGAAAAACCAATTACGCCTGCTTTAGCCGCTGCATAATTTGCTTGCCCTGCATTACCCATAGTGCCCACTACTGAGCCAATATTGATAATACGACCTTTCTTTTTCTTCATCATTGGACGAAGTACCGCTTTAGATAAACGGAAAATCGAGCTTAAGTTAGTGTCGATTATATCGTCCCACTCAGTCTCTTTCATACGCATTAATAGGTTGTCACGTGTTATACCTGCGTTATTAACAAGTACGTCAATATCGCCAAAATCAGCTTTTATTGCGGCAAGTGTCGCTTCAATAGATGCAGGATCCGTTACGTTTAATGCATAACCTTTACCATTGTCACCTAAGTACTCGCTGATTTTTGCAGCGCCTGACCCGCTTGTTGCAGTGCCTGCAACTTTTGCACCTTGCGCAACTAATGTTGTTGCAATTGCTTTACCAATACCACGGCTAGCGCCAGTAATTAGGACAATTTTGCCCTCTAAAGAAAATAAATTAGACATTTTATATACTCTTATTTAGCTGCAGCGATTGAAGCGGCATCGTTTACTGAGCCACAAACCATTGCTTTATCAATTCGTTTAGCAAGTCCTGTTAATACTTTACCAGGACCAAATTCGTAGCTTTGTGTTACATCTTGTGCAACCAAGGCTTGTACTGTTTCTGTCCAGCGAACTGGGCTATATAGTTGACGTACTAGTGCATCTTTAATTGCATCAGCGGTCGATTCAGCTTTTACATCAACATTATTAATGACATCACACTTAGGTGTATTAAATGTTAAAGCGGCTAAGTCTACCGCTAGCTTATCAGCTGCTGGCTTCATTAGTTCACAATGTGAAGGTACGCTAACCGAAAGTGGTAATGCGCGTTTAGCTCCTGCATCTTTACATGCTTGTGATGCTCTATCTACTGCCGCTTTATGCCCTGCAATAACAACTTGACCAGGAGAATTGTAGTTAACTGGTGATACAACCTCTCCTTGCGCTGAGGCAGCACACGCCGCTTTTATTTCTTCATCGCCTAAGCCAATAATCGCAGCCATTGAACCTACGCCTGCAGGTACAGCTTCTTGCATGTATAAACCACGGTTTTCAACAAGCTTAACAGCTTCACTCAAGCTTACTACGTCGCTACATACTAGTGCTGAATATTCACCTAAGCTGTGACCGGCCATAACAACGTCTGCATCTGGGTTTGCTGCAAGCCAATCACGGTAAATAGCAACACTTGCAGTTAATAATGCAGGTTGTGTACGATGAGTTTGATTTAATTTTTCTTCTGGGCCATTAAGAACTAGCTCTGCTAAGTCGTAACCCAGTGCATCTGATGCTTCTGCAAATGTTGCTTTAACAATGTCAGAACTCTCTAGTAGCTCTTGTAACATACCAACGCTTTGCGAGCCTTGACCTGGGAATAGAAGTGCAATTTTTTGTGCCATACTTTGCTCTTTTTAATTAAACAAATAAATAATGAAATACACGGCACATCAATTATTGATTAACCGCCGTGTCTTTAGAATGTGTTTTTTCGAAAATAGCGGCTATTTTATCAGGAAGTTGACGTTCAACCTCTTTTACCGCTTCATCAATTGCTGCTTGAAATGCTTTAGCTGACGCATTTCCATGACTTTTAACGACAATACCGCGCAATCCTACCAGAGAAGCACCGTTATACTGGTCGGGGTTCACCCTTTTATAGAGTTTTTTTATTATTGGACGCAATATAAACGCCATACATTTATATAAAAGGTGCTTTTCGAGCGCAGCTGTAAACTTATTCATAATAAGCTTGGCAATGCCTTCGCATGTTTTAAGCGCCACGTTACCCACAAACCCTTCGCATACAATAACATCAGCCTTGCCAGAAAAAATATCACTTCCTTCGCTATAACCAATGTAATTAATATGTGAGCTTTGCTGCATTAATTGTGCAGCCTGTTTAATATCATCGTGGCCTTTAATGTCCTCAGCGCCAATATTTAATAAGCTAACGCGAGGGTTATCGCAGCCAAGTGCTTGACCAGCAACTACAGAGCCCATAATGCCAAACTGATAGAGCATTTGCGCATCGCAATGCACATTAGCACCTAAGTCGAGTAAATATACTGGGTTTTGGCTTTCTGTAGGAACAGATGAAATAAGTGCAGCACGTTTAACACCAGGCAGCATTTTTAATACGTAGTGAGCCATAAAAAATAAAGCGCCGGTATTACCTGAGCTAACACACGCTTGAGCTTCGCCCGACTTAACTAAATCAAGGGCAACACGCATAGATGAATCTTTTTTTGAACGTACAGCAATTGCAGGTTCGCAGGCGTTAGTAACTATTTCACTACAATGACGAATTATGAGTCTTGGATGAGATAAAGAATCGAGGGATTCGAGTTCTTTAGATATAACGTCTTCATTGCCACATAAAATGAGACTTAAATTGGCATGAGCGTTTACCGCATGAACGGCAGCAGGAATAGATGAACGGGGGCCGTAATCGCCCCCCATCATATCTAACGCTATGGTTAGATCTTTCAGCATATAAGTAATCTCTTATTTAGAAATTACTTGAACGCCTTTGTAGTAACCATCTGCAGTCACATGGTGACGACGATGAGTCTCACCAGATGTTTGATCTACAGTTAAAGTTGGACCACTGATCGCATCGTGTGAACGGCGCATGCCGCGTCTTGCACGAGACTTTTTGCTTTTTTGTACAGCCATAGTCTTCTCCTAAGAATCTTTCTTAAGTTGTTTCAAAATATCAAATGGATTAGGTTTATCATCTTCCGCCTTTAATACACCAAAGCTGGCAGGCTTTGCTGAATAACTGCATGAAGCTTCGTTGTGGGTAGCCACTAATGGAATTGCTAAAATTAGTTCGTCTTCAATTAAATCAAAAACGTTAACTTCACCATTTTCATCAAGTGCTACTTCGTCGTAGTCTTCAGGAAAAATATCTAACTCTGTATCTTCACCTACTGGTGAATATGCAAAGTCTTGAACCAAATCCAACCCTAAATCACCATTACAACGTTGACAAATGACAGTAACATGTGTGGACAAATTGCCTCTAATCACAGCGAAACCTTGATCATCGTTTTTGCAATGTATTTTTACCGCTATTTCACCTACTTCTTCCTGCACAACTTTCTCTAAACGAGTAAGTTTTTCAAGCGGTACAATTCCGTCATACTTTAAACGGTGCTGCGCTGCTTTGCCTGGATGAAGAGTGATGGGAATTTTCACCTTTTGCATAGGGGCTGCATCATATAGATAGTTAGTTTGTTAGTCAAAGTAAAAAACCATTTTTACTTGGTTTTTAACGTGTTTTACTCTCGGATCTGATTTATCCTAACTCAATCTGAATTATCGTAGGAAAACAGTCCATGAAGCTTCCACTCATTTTAGCGTCAAGCTCACCTTTTAGGCAGTCTTTATTACAAAAATTTAATTTACCCTTTGATACGTTTTCACCCGACGTTGACGAATCAGCACTTGAATGCGAAGCACCTACTGAACTGGTTAAGCGTTTAAGTGAGTTAAAAGCCTCAGCAGCTAATAAACACTTTAAAAAAGGGTTAGCAATTGGATCAGACCAAGTCGCTGTGTTTAACAATCAAATTTTAGGTAAACCGCACAATAAACAAAATGCTCTAAAACAACTAAATTTATTTAGCGGTAATACTGTAACATTTTTAACTGGGCTTTGTGTTTACGATATTGTAACTGGAACAAAAAAAACCTGCGTAGAACCTTTTAATGTGACGTTTAAAACCCTAAGTGATGCACAAATTAGTGCTTATTGCGACGCAGAGCAGCCTTATAACTGTGCTGGCAGCTTTAAAAGTGAAGGGTTGGGTATCTGTTTATTTGAAAAACTAAGCGGAGACGATCCTAATAGCTTAATTGGATTACCATTAATTAAACTCAGCCAATTACTGGCTGAGTTTGGTATTGATGTGCTTACCGCTCAAAACAAGCTCTAGTTAAATAAATTAGCCAAGCAAAACCTGTTGCAATTGAAGATAATTATCTACCGTTGCAACAGGGCTAAGCTTATTTAGCTGCTGTGCGTTATGTACACCCATTGTTACGCCAATTCTATCCACGCCTGCAGCTTTTGCCATTGTCATGTCTATTTGAGTGTCACCAATCATTACAGCGTCTTGAGCGCTTATGCCAAGTTCTTCAAGTAATTGATACAGCATATTTGGAGAGGGCTTAGACAGTGCGTCGTCGCTTGTACGTGTTGCACTAAAAAAATGTCTAAGTTGGCTTTGATCAAGCAAACGCTCTAATCCATCTCGACCTTTACCTGTTGCAACCGCTAAAACAATGCCCTGCTCTTTTAAGGCACCTAAAACGCTGACAACATTATCAAATACAGGAGTTGGCGTGGTATCAACACTATATTGGTGTTTATACCCTTTAATTAGCGCTTGATGCTGCGCGGCATTATTGGGAAATAAAACATCAATTGCTTTTTCAAGCGACATACCAATAATATTTTTAATTGCTAAATCACTTGGCGCCACTAAATTAAGTGACTCAGCACTACTACGAATACAGTTAACTATTTTAGTGACTGAATCCATAACGGTGCCATCCCAATCAAAAATGACGAGCTTATATTTTTTAATTGGCGTCTCTGCAATCACTGTTTTGCGTCTCGTAATTTTAGTAATGTATTTTTAAGCGTTTTATCAAGGGGCGCTTCAATACGCATCGTTGTTTCGTTTTTAGGATGATAAAAACTTAAATCGTGTGCATGTAAGAATAAACGGTTTAACCCAACTTTACGCATAGATTCATCAAACCCTTGATCGCCGTATTTATCATCGCACGCGATAGGATGACCTTTACATTGCGTATGAACACGAATTTGGTGCGTACGCCCTGTAACAGGTGATGCTTGTACGAGTGAGCAATCGTTAAAACGTTCAAGTACTTTAAAACGCGTATGCGAAGGCTTGCCCTCAGTGTTATCTACACGTACTACGCGTTCACCCGATTTAAGTGTATTTTTACGCAGCCCTTCGGTAACGTTTTTAGTTTTAGAGTCCCACTGCCCTTCTACAAGTGCCCAGTAATTTTTTTCCATGGTTTTTTCACGAAGCTGTTCATGCAATGCTGTTAACACCGAACGGCGCTTTGCAATAAGTAAACAGCCCGATGTATCACGGTCAAGCCTGTGAACTAGCTCAAGATTGCGCTCTTCTGGGCGAAGCGCGCGCAGCGCTTCAATTAAACCATAACTTAAACCACTGCCACCATGAACAGCCATACCTGAAGGTTTATTTATGACGATAAGGTATTTATCTTCAAATAAAATATCGTTTTCTAGGCGAGTTACTTTGTCTAACTTTGATGGTACAAACTCTTCACGCTCAGCAACTCTGATAGGTGCAATACGCAGTACATCGTCAAGCTGTAGTTTATATACAGGCTTAATACGCTTTTTATTAACGCGTACCTCACCTTTGCGCAAAAGTTTATAAATAGCGCTTTTAGGCACCCCTTTTAAATGGGTAATAAGAAAGTTATCAATACGCTGACCTAAATGGTCTTCATTGATAGTGACATAAGTTACTTGTAAGTCGTTTTTTTCTGACATTGCCTAATCACTAATTTAAGTAAAATAATTTAGTTGCTAACACTGTAATAATAGTGGGATAATCAGCAGCGCAAATATTTAGTATTTGCAAATAACAACGGTGCTTTTTAACACATTAAAACATTCGTGATGCACATTCTGGGTAGCCGATCATACAGATCCGAGTTAAGTTTTCCAAAGCTTTTATGCCTCCTCAGTTAACACGTGCGATCAATTAACGGCAATGCGCGTAATATATTGCTGGTTAAGTTTGAACATGAAGCGATTTTTAATGTGCTAGAGAAAGCAATGAACAGATAATTTGTCTGATAGTGACGACGTAAAAAACGTCGTTCAGCACTAGCTCAATTATTGTAGTACCGTACAGCAGCTTATTTAGAATTAAAAAAATCTAATAAATAAGCGTTCATTAACATCGGCAGCGATTTTTGCTCTTAAAACGGATATTAGCGATACATCAGTATGTATTGCTCACCAACTTAATGAGCCCTACGCGCCTAATATGAATGATATTTAGTAAGATTAATATGACAGGCCGACTTCTGGGTAAAACTTGTAAACGTAGCTGAAAAGCCGACAGTTTTAGCACCATTAAGAATTTAATAGCGGTAATAATCGCTATTGTTTGCCAGCATTTAAAATACTGCATACGAGATACAGAGCCGTTCCGTTAAAGACCCAGTCGTGAGGCTGCACATTCTAAAAATAGGGACAACTGAACAGGCGAGAAAAACATCGTCATGTCAGCGACATAAATAAGTAGAGTAACAATATGAAACGTATGCTAATCAATGCAACGCAGCAAGAAGAAATGCGCGTAGCACTGGTTGATGGCCAGCGCCTTTATGATTTAGATATCGAAAGCCCAGGTCACGAACAGAAAAAAGCCAATATTTATAAAGGCAAAATCACTCGCATTGAACCATCTCTTGAAGCAGCATTTGTTGATTACGGTGCTGACCGCCATGGTTTCCTTCCTTTAAAAGAAATTGCACGTACTTACTTCCCTGCAGGTTACACTTTTCATGGTCGCCCTAACATTCGCGACGTAATAAAAGAAGGTCAAGAAGTAATAGTACAAGTTGATAAAGAAGAACGCGGCCAAAAAGGCGCAGCGTTAACTACTTTTATCAGTGTTGCTGGTAGCTATTTAGTTCTTATGCCTAATAACCCTCGTGCTGGCGGTATTTCTCGTCGTATTGAAGGTGATGAGCGAACTGAACTTAAAGAAGCATTAGGTCGTTTAGAACTACCTAAAGGTATGGGCTTAATTGTTCGTACAGCGGGTGTTGGCAAGTCATTTGAAGAACTTAACTACGATTTAAAAGCACTATTAGTACATTGGGATGCAATTAAACAAGCAGCCGATAGTGCTAAAGCACCGTTTTTGATTCACCAAGAAAGCAACGTGATTTTCCGCGCAATACGCGATTATTTACGTCGTGACATTGGCGAAATTTTAATTGATAAACCACGTGTTTTTGAAGAAGCTAAAGCGCACATTGAGCGTTTTCGTCCTGACTTTATGAGCCGTGTTAAGCTTTATCAAGGTGACACGCCTTTATTTACACATTACCAAATTGAAAGCCAAATTGAGTCTGCATTCCAGCGTGAAGTACGTCTTCCTTCTGGTGGTTCAATTGTAATTGACCCTACTGAAGCACTGACATCTATTGATATCAACTCGTCTAAGGCAACTAAAGGCGGCGATATTGAAGAGACAGCACTTAATACAAATTTAGAAGCGGCCGATGAAATTGCACGTCAATTACGTCTTCGTGACCTAGGTGGTTTAATTGTAATCGACTTTATCGATATGACTCCTCCACGCCATCAACGTGAAGTAGAGAATCGTTTAAAAGATGCAGCGCGCCCAGACCGTGCTCGCGTTCAAATTGGTAAAATCTCACGCTTTGGTTTACTTGAAATGTCGCGCCAGCGTTTGCGTCCTTCATTAGGTGAAGCAAGCCAAGGCCCATGTCCACGTTGTAGTGGCCAAGGTACTATTCGTTCAAACGAATCAATAGCACTTTCAATTCTTCGCTTAATTGAAGAAGAAGCAATTAAAGACAATACAGCACAAGTAAATGCACAAGTGCCTGTTGCTGTTGCCGCTTATTTATTAAATGAGCAACGTCGTAGTGTTCACCGCATTGAAAAACATCATAAATGTGACGTAGTGATTATTCCAAATCAACATATGGAAACACCACATTATGAAGTTATGCGCTTACGTAAAGACGAAACACTTGAAACTGTAAGTTACGGACAAGTTGTTGCACCGGAGCCTGAAGTATTCGAGATGTCAAAATCTCCAAGTACGCCAGTCCGTGAAGAGCCGATGCTAAAAGGCGTGGTAATGCCTTCTACTCCTGCTCCACAAGCAGCGCCAGCTAAAGCCGTAGAGCCTGCTGCGGTAGCACAAACTAAAACTGAAGGTGGCTTACTAGCTGCTATTGGTAATTGGTTTAAGTCGTTATTTGCAAGTGAATCTGAAGAAGAGAAAAAAGAAGCTGTAGAAAAAGAGCAGCAAGAAACGCGCAATAATGCGCGTCGTGGTAACGATAATCGTCGTCGTAATAACAATCAACGTCGTCGTAATAATAACCCACGCACTAACAAGCCGCGCAATGAGCGTCCAGCCGCTGAAGAGGAAGCTAAAACTGACTCAGCAGCAAGCACCGAGACTCAAGAGAGAAGCGAGAACCGCAACAAGCGCCGTCGTAATCCTAACTCTCGTAAGCGCCCAGAGCATAAAAACCAAGAAAAAGATCAAGTTAAAACTGAAGCCCCTGCAAAGGCGGAAGTAGAAACTGATTCTAAGCCAGCACAAGCTGCAGAGCCTAAAGAGCAGAAGCCTAAAGTTCGCCGTCAACGTCGTAACATACGTAAAAAAGTACGTCTGCAAGATGAAAAAGCTGAGCAAGCTAACTCAACAGAGCAAGCTCCTGAGCAAACGGCTGTGACTGAAACTCCACAAGTTCAAGAGCAAGCTCCTGCTGTAGAAAAGCAAAAGCAAACTCCGGCAGAAAAAACAGCTCACATTAAAGAAGAGAAAGTTGATGTTGTTGATTCTAACGATGAAACAGCAACTACTGAAGACGAACAAGAGCAAACACGTACACGTTCACGTCGTTCTCCTCGTCATCTTCGTGCATCTGGTCAACGTCGTCGTCGCCCTGAAGGTGAAGCAGAAGTTAAATCTGATGAAGCCCCTGCATTTATTCCAGTTGCTGATCAAGCTGCTGCAGAATACGAAGCAGAACTTAAAGCGAAATCAGAAGAAACACCGGTAGATGCGTCGCAACAAGTTGAACAAGCCGTTGCGGTTGAAGACTTAGCAAAAGTTGAAGCTGTAGAAGAGCCAGTAAAAGCTAAAGAACCGGCTAAAGCTGAAACGCCAGTAGCAACTGAAGAGCCAGTTAAAGTTGAAACACCAGTAGCAACTGAAGAGCCTGCTAAAGTTGAAACACCAGTAGCAACTGAAGAGCCTGCTAAAGCTGAAACGCCAGTAGCCACTGAAGAGCCAGCTAAAGTTGAAACCCCAGTAGCCACTGAAGAGCCTGATAAAGTTGAAACACCAGTAGCCACTGAAGAGCCTGCTAAAGCTGAAACACCAGTAGCCACTAAAGAGCCTGCTAAAGCTGAAACACCAGCAGCAACTGAAGAGCCTGCTAAAGTTGAAACGCCAGTAGCCACTGAAGAGTCTGCTAAAGCTGAAACGCCAGTAGTAACTGAAGAGCCTGCTAAAGTTGAAACACCAGTAGCAACTGAAGAGCCTGCTAAAGTTGAAGCAAAATTGAAAACTGAAAAATCAGCACCGCATGTTAAAACAGCGGTTACTCAAGGGTCAGCAAGTGCGCCAATGGCACAACCTACTCCTGTAGCTGATAGCGAAGTGAAACATACGTCTGTAGCAATGGCTCACGATAAACGTGAACTAGTTCCAGACAGTGGTTTACGTGCAGGTTCGATCAAACCTGCTGGTCGTGCAAGCTCTGCAATGACTAAAACAATGAGTGTTGATTAATAACTAACATTCATTAAAAAGCCCCGCTATTTAATAAATAGTGGGGCTTTTTTGTTTATATGATTTGAATAATTATTAAAGTTTCTTCACGCCCACAATAAGCGATTTATTCACAAAGAGGTTAAGAGACGCTGCGCTTTTAGAGGTAGTAATAAGGCTAAGCCTAGCTAACTTAAATAAGCCCCGCTAGCAAACCATCGCTTGTGTTTCTCATTTACTCCTCTTTCACTTCTCTATGTGAAATAGATCTTTTAGTGGTTTTGTTAGCAAAGAAATTAAATAAACAGAAGCGTTGCTTCTCGCGTAAGCAAGCTTCACTACTACAGCCGAAATTTAACACCGTGAATAAAATTAACCTGTAGACGCACAACTTGTTGGCGTGACGGGCACAAAGCCCGTAAAAAGTAATTTTTTCACAAAGAGGTTAAGAGAC
>NZ_AUTI01000331.1:0-40895 GCF_000497995.1 Pseudoalteromonas sp. TB25 | reverse complement strand
AACTATGCCACCGGCTACAAAATTAGGATGCCAACTTAACACCTCGCCCGACACCTGCGCCGAGAGCAGTGTATTTTCAAGAGGCTTTACTTCACCGTAGCTATTAATAATAACTTGGTGATCGTTTGCAATCACTGGCTCAACTTGCACTGTTGGACGAGTATCAATTACTTCTTTTTTTTCTGGATCTTTTGCAATGGCATTGATTCCCATAAAGCCAACAACACCAACAATGAGCGCCACAAATGGAAAAACCCATCTAAGTGAATTTGTTTGCATATCCTATTATCCCCAAAATTCTATTAACGCCATAATACCAGAGCCATATGAAACATTAAGGTGACATTTGTAAGCAACTGTTGCAAATACATATAAACCGCTGCTATTTAGGGCTATAGAATATAACTTCACATGCAGCTCACCTCATTCGTTATATTTTGTTACAAACTTTTATTCATTAATATCAGTTTATTAGCGTTAAACACTTAAATTTCATCGCGAAGATGTGCGAAATTAAATTAATTTACGTACAGTCCAATTAAATTAACAAATATTAAAAGTCTCAAAATGAAATTAACGACCATCACCCTTGCGCTTAGCTTAGCGTTTGGCAGCCATGCATTTGCAGCCGATAAAAAAGACGAAAAAGAGTCAAAAACACTTAGCGAAATGATCAAAGGACAAACCGAATTTGCCGGTATATTTAGCCTTTATCAAGACGAAAAAACCGGTAAGCACCTTATGGTGATTAACGAATCCCAACTCAATACGCCGTTTGTGTATTTTGCGCACACTGTCGATGGCGTTACAGATGCAGGCCATTATCGTGGTTCGTACCGCGAAACTAAATTAATTGAATTTAGAAAATACTTTGACCGTATCGATATTATTAGCAAAACACCTCGCTACAAATTTGACGAAAGCAGTGCAATTTCAAAAGCGAGTGATGCCAATATTAGTGAAGCGGTACTTGCGAGCATTAAAATAGAAAAAGAAGAAGACGGTAAAATAGCATTTAATGTAAATAAGTTATTTTTAAGCGAAGCACTTCATAAAGTATCACCTACGCCAAATCCAGCAGATAAAAACGCTAAAAAACGCTTTAAAGTAGGTAAACTAGACGATAAAAAATCACGCATTATTAAACAACGTCCATATCCTAATAACTTAGACGTAGTTGTTGATTACGTATTTACTAACCCAAGCCCAACGGTACGTGGCTCAAATGCAGTAAGCGACCCGCGTAGCGTATCGGTAAAAGTTCAGCACTCGTTTGTCGCTCTACCTAGCAATAACTACGTACCACGTATGGATGATGCGCGCATTGGTTATTTTACAAATCAATTTGATCAAATGACATCTACCGATTGGGCACCTTATCAAGATGTTATAAAACGCTGGGACTTACAAAAGAAAGACCCAAGTGCAGCGCTTTCAGAGCCAGTAAAACCGATTACTTGGTGGATAGAAAACACCACACCCATTGAATGGCGCGATACTATTCGTGACGCTGTTTTAACGTGGAATACCTCTTTTGAAAAAGCCGGCTTTAAAAATGCCTTAGAGGTAAAAGTACAACCAGATGATGCAGACTGGGATGCGGGCGATATCAATTACAACGTACTGCGTTGGACTTCGTCACCTAAGCCTCCATTTGGCGGATACGGGCCAGCACTTGCTAACCCATTAACAGGCGAAATACTGGGCTCAGACATTATGCTTGAGTTTGTATTTATGAAAAACCGCTGGATTTACGACACACTTTTCACACAAGGAACAATGAGCCACGGTGAAACAACAAATACCGGCGAGCTAAATTGCTCTCTTGGGCATGAGATTCAACAAAATCTAATGCTTGCCAAAGGCCTTGCTAGCGGCGACAAAATTGAAGATAAAGAAATGCTTCGCCAAGGTCTAACGCAATTGGTACTTCACGAAGTTGGCCATACTTTAGGTCTTAACCATAATATGAAATCATCAATTTTGTGGGATGAAAAAGAAGTACACGATAAAAACAAAACACAAGGCATAGTAACCGGTTCTGTTATGGATTATGCACCCGCTAACATTGCCCCAATTGGTATGCAGCAAGGTGATATTTTTCAAACAAAACCTGGTCCTTACGATGATTGGGCAATTAACTATGGGTACAGCGTAGCGCTTGCAGATGAAGCTGCTGAGCAAGCTCGACTTGAAAAAATACTTGCTCGTTCAAGTGAACATGCCCTTGCCTTTGGTAACGATGCAGACGATATGCGCGCACCAGGTCGCCATATCGATCCACGTGTAATGATTGGTGATTTGTCATCAAACCCTGCTGCCTATGGCGCAGATCGTATGGCACTAATTAATAAACTATTTACTGAGCTAAAAGATAAAGCAACGGTTAAAGGTGAGTCTTACCAACAGCTTGTTACCTCTGCTAATAGCTTATTTGGTCAGTACCGAGCTCAAGCAGGTGTGGTTTCTCGCCAGATTGGTGGCGTATACGTTGAGCGCGCTGTAGTGGGTGATACAAATGCAGATAAACCATTTACACCGGTATCGCTTGAGCGTCAAACACAAGCAATGGATATACTTGCCAAGTTTGTATTTGCGCCAGATGTACTACAAAATATGCAACCTCTTTATAGCTACTTACAGCTGCAACGTCGTGGCTTTAATCACTACGGCAAAAATGAAGACCCTAAAGCACACCAAATGATTTTAGGGATGCAAAAGTCTGTACTTGCACAGCTATTACACCCAGCGGTATTACTGCGTATTTCTGACACAGCTCTGTACGGTAACGAATATAGCCTAACTCAGTTTATGGAAGATTTAACCGCCAGCATTTTCGTGAAAAGCAAAGACGCAAACTCTATTAGTCACAACTTACAAATTGAGTATGTTAACCAGTTAATTGCAATTGCAGGTCTTGGCAAAGCAAGCAAATACGATAACTTGGCTAAAACAGCCGCGTTATATCAGCTAACTCAAATAGCCGATACCAGTGTTGCTTGGGGTGCAGATACAGCAACTAAAGCGCATAAAAAATATATTGATCGCTTAATTGCAAAAGCGCTAGAAGCATAATACCTCTACTAATTGAGTAAACCAAGGCCACGATTTACGTGGCCTTTTTTATAACTTAATTCACAGCTCAAATATAAATAGTGCCTTTTAAATACCTTACAGCATGCCCGGTCAAAGTGACGGTTGTATCATCCACTTTGCAAATTAAATGCCCGCCTCTGCTTGAAGCCTGATAAGCACTTAACGTAGTTTTATCCAATTGCTGCGCCCAGTAAGGTGCCAAGCCAGTATGAATTGAGCCCGTTACATAATCTTCATCGCCACCGCTTGCAGGCCAAAAATAACGAGATATAAAATCGTAATCATCACTAGGTGCTGTAGCCACTACATCAAGTGGATAAAGCGTTTTTAAAAGCTCTGAGCTAGTTTTTAATTCAAGTATTTGATCGGCATTTTCATAAATAGCAAAGTAAGCTTGGCGATTTTTAAGCACTTTAATCGGTTGTATAGACAAGCCATCAAGCAATTGCTGCGGTACATTTTGCACTTCAACCGGTGCTTGTTTAGGAAAGGTCATTGCAAAGCTGCCATCAGCGTTTCTATTAACGATTAGCTCGCCCACCGCATCAGCAACAAAGCGAATTTGCGATATGTTATGCTCTTCACATAAAACATAGGCAGCCGCAAGTGTGGCGTGACCACAAAAGTCGATTTCCATCAACGGCGAAAACCAGCGAATAACAAAACTTCCATCGTCTTGCTGGTAGGTAAAAGCAGTTTCAGATACGTTATTCTCAGCGCCAATCTTTAGCATTAAATCGTCACTTAACCACGATTCTAGTGGGATCACTGCCGCATAGTTACCTTTAAATAACTCATTCGTAAACGCATCAATTTGATGAATAGCTAATTGCATTTTAATTCCCCAAACTATTTTATATACACGCTGAAGGTAAAATTTCTTTTGGTACTGTTGTTTTATTTTCGCCAACCGCTTGCATGCCAGTCACCGGCTCNCAGCCGGTCTGAATGTTAAAACTGTATTTTTCAAAAGCTGTGAAGCTTTATTACCCAAGCTAATATGAATAGCACCATTATCAACTGTAATACCCGTTACCCGATTGCCAATCAAAAATTTACTTGCTGGCACACCTGCTTGTTCATTACTTGCTGGAAAACGCCTGTTTTCAAGATAATAAACCGTAACGTCTTCTCTAATGGCAGNGCAGCCATTGCAAGTGGGTCAACAAGTTCTGCTCGTTGTATATACTTACTGTACTGAGGTAGCGCAACCGCAGCTAAAATACCAATAATAGACACCACCACCATCAACTCTATTAACGTAAATCCTTTTGTTCTCATAGCACTTCTCCTAGCATAAATAGTGGTTGATAAGCCGCTTTCACAAATAAGCAAATAGACACAACAATGACCAAACCATAAACAATAACGAGCTTACTTATAAAGCTTTTAATATGTGTATTAAGTAACTTTAGCTGCTGCTTTAATAACACTTTAAATTCTTCTTGGGTTTCTAAACCTAGCAGCTCGCATTGAGCTAAGTGCTGGGTTTGAGGTGTAGAGGCTTTAACACCCTTTTTATGATTACTTGGAAATAATAGCGTGGTAATTAAAGAGTTATACTCATTAATTAATTGACGAGGAATAAGAAATTTAAATAAACCCGAAAAAGGCTTTAGCTCTGTGAGAGCACTTACATTTTTTAGCTTTAAAATAACGGTAAAAATAACACTCAGCAATAAAACGAGTAAAATAATTGGCACATACCAGTACGTAAAATAATCATCAAATACATGATTTAAAGAAATAGTATGCTTGCTATATATCTCTACAAAAGTAGGCACAACAAAAGACTGATACAACAAAGAGGATAAAACATAAATAACAAATACAATGGTTAAGTAACTAAGCCAGCCCTTGTGCTCAAACTTAAATTCGTTAACTAATTCCGGTAAACATTGATAATACACAGCTTGCTTTTGCGATGTTGCTTCATCTTGAGATGCAATTTGCGTCACCAGATTATGCGCTAATTTACTATGCGACCCGCTATTGGCATACATATTTAAATGGGACTGTGTACTTAGCTCATCTTTTTGCTCTGTACTTAGTGTTTTAGAGCTATTAACACGGCATATATACCCAAACTGATTCCAATTCATACTTTATCCTTTTGTTAGATAAAGTAATTTGCCATAAATTAGGTTAAATAGGAACTTAAGTAGCTTGTTTTTAAGCCATTACAGGTCGCATTCTATAATATTGCATACAACCAAATTGCACAGCATTGGTAAGCAATAGCATAATAAACATAAGTAAGTGCGCCGTGCTTGGAGCAACTGTTGTAAGCTCAACAACTAAGCCGCAAATACCAGCAATAAACTGCAAGCTAAAGTATCGCGCGCTTAAATTACTCACATTACCCGTACGCAATGTTTTATAAGTTTGCGGCATAACACGTACCGAACTCATCACAAGACCAACATACGTTAAAGCGCTTAATACCGTTGCAGTATCAAGGCTTGAATTTAAAAGCAGTGAAAAAGGCAGTAACGAAAAACCTAGCATAGTAACCAGCTGTACACGTTCTCGTTTAGCTGCATTGAAACGTGCAAAAAAATATAAAATAAGCCCGCTTAACGCACCGGTTACAATAAATGGTAACGCAATATAATAGCGCTCAAAGAAAATATTGTAGGTTATAAAATAAAGGCTTTGTGCTAATCCAAATGTCATCATTAATAGTGACAAACCAGAGACACTACGATTTTTTCGAATTTTGTTTAGTAATGGTAAAAAACTAAAAACCAAAATAAAAGAAGACAATATAGGCAAATAATGCGCCAAAGCAACCTCGCTCGTTATATAAATGTTAATTAAAAACAGAAATAAAAACATTTAATAAACATCTGTTTTTAAAAGGCTTTTACTATGAGCGCGGCATTGTAGAGCCGCGTAAATTTAACTCAACTAAATAAGACATTCTTATTTTAGGTACTGGCAAGCTAGGTATACAAAAACCGTAGAATTAAGTTCACGGTTTACTTATTTAATAGGAAACCTACTCACAAGCTATTAAATGAAAATGATAGTTGTTATCATGCGCAAGTCATTAACTGCAATATATAAAACTATCTATGAGAAAAACTCTTTTTAAAATTCACAGTTGGATCGCTCTTATAGCTCTCATTCCCTTGGTTGTTATTAGTATTACAGGGAGCGTATTAGTTTTTAAAAGTGAAATAGATGGCTTACTTATGCCAAGCAGTCACTATGTTGTAAAAGCACTGCCAGAGCGCATGCCAATCGACAAATTAATCGCAAAAACAGAGCTTGCTTACCCTGAGTATGTAGTAGGTAGTTGGGAGATATTTAACGATGATACTGCTGATCGGGTTTACTTAGTTAAACGCGGGACAGAGCAATGGTATAAGTTTCATTTAAACCAGTATACGGGTGACATTTTGTCAGAGCCTGTTGGTACCAGCCATTATTTTACTGATTGGTTTTTAGAACTGCATTACACCTTTTTACTTAACGACTTTAAAAACCTGCCAGGGCAAACAGGCACAGTACTAGGCTTCTTTTTTGCTCTGTTTTTATTGGTATTAGGTATTACAGGACTTATTATTTATCGTAAATTTTGGCAGCGCCTATTTAGTGTGCGCTGGCGTGCAACACTGCAAATTGTACTTAGCGACATTCATAAAATGACTGGGGTGATAGGGTCGCCCATCATTATTATTTTAGCTATTACAGGTGGCTACTTTAACTGGGCGGTGTGGTATCACGAAGTTATTGAACACGCTGAGGAAGAGCACTTTGTACTAACCAAAAACTTGCACAGTAGCGATATTTCGTTTCAACACATACTCGATGACAGTAAAAAGCAAATACCCACTTTTAATGGTACGTTTTTAGTTATGCCACTCGAGCCTGACGAAAATATCACCTTATTCGGCGAAGTCGATACAAATAACCCGCTTGCGAGCGAATACGCTAATACGGTTAGCTACGATAAGCATACAGGCGAACATTTAACTAACTGGGATATTCGCGAAGTAGGCGTTGGCTGGCAAGTAATTGATAGCTTTAGAAAACTTCATTTTGGCTACTTTGCAGGGCTAATAAGTAAAATACTGTGGTGCGTAATTGGTTTGAGCCCAGTGTGGCTAGCAGGTACTGGTTTTTACTTGTGGNCCCGCCGTAAACGTAAAAAACAATCACAAAAAAATCGCTCAAGTAAACGCAGTACAGCAAGTGCTTGATTAAAAACCCACCACATTGTAATGTAAAATTTAACAATGGAGTGGGTTTATGATGTTTTATAAAATAGCAGTCTGTATTACTTTTTTATATTTAGTTGGATGTAACACAACCAAGGTTCACCAAGTAGAACAACAAATAGAGCTTGAACAACTATTAAACCATTCTTTGTTTAATAAACTCGACACTCCTTCTGAGTACAGTATTTTCGAGCTGCCAAATGCTGAAAAAGAAAAATTTTTAGCCTATGCCGAAAAACAAAAACAGTCTGAAATCCGTCATGACCGCATTATTTACAACTACCTCGAAAGCAACTTAGCTAACTTTAAATACCACGGCGATACACTTACTTCAGCCCAAGCCTTAAAACTTTCGCAAGGCAACTGCATTAGCTTAGCTGTTTTAACACAAAGCTATGCACAAGCTCTCGGATTAGAAACGAGCTTTCAAGAAGTAACAAGTCAGCCTGTATACGCAAAAGAAAATAATGTTGTTTATGTAGCAAGCCACTTTAGAACAAGAGTATACGCCCCAAAAGTAGAGAAAAAAGATGATAATATTGTTGAATTTTTCAGAGCTGGCACATTAATCGACTACTTTCCTACCCGTCGCAGCTTTTATTCAAGCAGTGCAGATTATAACGATTTAGTTTCTAAGTTTTACAGTAATTTAGCTGCAACAGCGCTAGCAGACAAACAGCTGGATATTGCTTACTCACTTATTCTACAAGCAAACAAATACACTCCCAATGATCCTGAATTATTTAATATAGCGGGCGTTTTGCATCGTCGGGCAGGTGATTTACAAAGCGCTAAAAATATCTATCAAACAGCACTTAGTAATAATGAAATAAGCATTAATTTAATCAGCAACTATCAGCTTTTAGCTAAAAAATTAGGCGACAAAGAGCTTGTTAAAGAGCTCACGTCACAATTAGTTAATAAAGAAAAAGACCCATATGAATTACTAGTAATCGCTAAAAACAACTTACAAGCTGGCCATGCTCATCAGGCTAAAGCACACCTTGAGCAAGCTATTACTAAAGCGCCTTACATTGCTGAGTTATACTTGGAACTCGCAAAAGTTCGCTATCAACAAGGTAATATTAAACAAACACAAACCTTGCTTGAGAAAGCTATCGAACTAGAACGTGATAACCAAAAAATCGATGTATATCAAGCTAAGTTACTATCCTTGCAGATGGATAAGTAAC
Organism: Pseudoalteromonas sp. TB25; assembly: GCF_000497995.1. NCBI lineage: Bacteria > Pseudomonadati > Pseudomonadota > Gammaproteobacteria > Alteromonadales > Pseudoalteromonadaceae > Pseudoalteromonas > Pseudoalteromonas sp. TB25. The sequence continues at coordinate 32,380 of NZ_AUTI01000331.1, read as the reverse complement.
TTAGCCAATTAATATTTATAGCGAATAATAAAAGCTCAGCCACGCTCGCATTTCATCCTCAAAACTGTCGCCTTCTACTCGCGACAGTCCCATATTAAATATTAAGTCATTTATACCAGCAGGCCCCATTCCAAAACTAAAATCACCTTGGTGTTTTATCCCGTAACTTTGTGCATATACGGTGCCGTCGAGTTGATGCTGCTTGTAATAAAGCCACGGCATGCCTTCTTTAAAGCTAAAGCCGCCACCGTAACCTTGATAGCGCTTTGCAGCTGCGCTATAAAAAGGCAGCTCAGATGAAAGTACATATTCACTATCTTGCTGCTGATTAATAAGATTTGAGCTAAAGCCACCTAATGCAAGGCTGCTGTCATCACGTTGTTTTTGAGAAAAATTTGCATAAAGAGGAATACCAAACGCTTTACCAAAAATTTTGGCGACTAAATCGTAACCTTGCCAACTATTACTTTTACTACTGCCATCGTACCAACTTGCATAAAGGCTTTGGCCTATCACAAAGTCTTGACGATCATATTGCCAACTTTGGGCAACGCCTAAGCGCGTCCAATTTTTATGGTGTTGTTTATAATCAGTGTAATTGTAGGCAAGCTCCGGCGTTAAACTTAGCTGCCCAAATTTAACAGGGTAACTTATTGCAGCAAAACCACCACGGGCATCCATATCTGCATTTAGACTTTGCTCATACTGGCGCGATGTATTTAAATTATAGTCAAACAGTGCAAGTTTCAGTTTTACATCAAGCGCATTATATTTTGCCTGCACATAACCACCGTGCAGTGCTCCATCGTGTAAATCAGTGCTATATCCCGCTTGCAAGTCGAGCTGTTTTAATAAATCGCTACTTTTAATGCTTAAATCTAACAAACTGGTAGAAGCCGAATAATACTGCGTCCCTAGTGCAAAAGTAGCGTGCTGCTCGAGCACGTTGTAATTTGTTTGCTGCGTTGTTTGATGCGTATATATTTTAGCTTTTGGAAGCGTATGTTCGTTTACAATGAGCAGCGGTGCTTTTTTATTAGCCGAAAATTCAGTAACTACAGTGCTGTTTATAGCTTTTGGCAATGTTTTTACATTTGGCCCATCTGCGGTTATCGAAAAATAGAGTAACGAGCCATCGGCCATTTCAATCGGGTGGGCAACGGCTTCCTGCCCTTGGGTTAACTTGGTGAGTTTTTTACTCTCTATGTTGTAGTTATAAATATCAGTAGCGCTATTTAAGCCTGCAACAAAGTAAAGTGACTCGCCATTATGGCTAAAGCTAGGCTGACTTAAATATTGATACCCGTTTGGCATAGGTACTGACAGCTGTTGTTCGCCGTTTATACCTTGTATATACAATTGCCAATTTTCATTTAATGACGTTGATAAATAAGCTAATTTAGTTTCATCAGGACTGAGTATTGGGTAATCGTAAGTTGTCTCAAGGCTTTTTGTAAATAATGGTGTGGTGGTTTGCGTATTGAGATCAACCTTTACTAATTCAGAGTAGCCATCTCTTATTTGCTCGCCATACAAGGTATCACCGTTACTGGTTACGCTAAATCGTCGTATACCAGCAAGTTTGGTAAGCTGTGTGATATATCCAGTGTCAGTGTTATAGCTAAATATGTCAGACACTTTGTTATAAATACCCGACTCTTCATTGCTGTACGCATTAAAATACAACGTTGTGTTATTTACCCATTGCGGGTTTGCAATACCGGCTCGATTAATTTGATTAAGCACTTGTTTTTGTTCGCGCTTAAACACACTTGGCGCTGTATCGGGGATGTCTTGTGCATCGTTTTCGAGTAGCTCTTTTTGCGCTTTAGTAAACTCTTCTTGCGCCTTTATGTTGTCGTCCGTGCTATAAATTACAAGCTTGGTATTACTCTCTTTATCTCGCTCAACAATCGCAATCTTACTACCATCTTTTGAAAGTGCTGGGTTACTTGCATATAAGTTAAGCTCAAGCCAAAGTTCACTATTAAGTAACACCTCCCCTTGCTCTATTTGCATTGCTTTATAGGTATATTCAGCTATAAATCGGCGATATAGCTTGGCTGCACTTTGCCCAAACACACCGCTAAATGCCTCATCAAAATCACGCGTTTTTACGCCTTGCATTCGCGTCCAAACACTATCGAGTGTTTGCTCTGAATAGTTTTGCTCTAGCCAATTTAAAAAGCGACTACCCATTAAATACGCCATTGAGCCGCCCATAAAGCCCTGCTCGCCATTTAATTGCCCATAGGTTGGCAAAGCACCTTGCTGAGCAAATTCTCGCAGTATTGACTCTGAGTAGTTATCAAACAAACGTCCACGCCCCGTCATTTTAGACTCAATCAATGTGGCATAACCTTCGGCTACCCAGCGCGGCGTATCACTGTAGGTTAAGTCGTATAAATCCCATATACCACGTACTTTCTGCTGCCAGTGATTGCGTGTAGGCTGTGCTAAGTGCACTAAGTGAATATATTCATGCAACACAAGCAACTGCTGCCAGCCAGAGCTGTTTGATATAACGGTGTCGGATTGTGGTGGGGTTGTAAAAAGTGCCATTACAGGATTATTTGAGGTAGGTAGCGCAAAGCCATTTGCCGCATTTAGGGGATCAAACACCACTACATCAACTGTTTTATCAAGTGCTCGGTTTTGCTGCTCAAGCACTTTGGTGCGTACTATTTCAAGCTCTGCTGCAGTTGATTTAGCAAAATCAGCATGCTCAACACTGTAGTGAATGTTGAAATGTTCGGTATGAATAGTTTGCCAATCGGCTGCAAAGATCGGTGCTGCTAGTAATAAAGCTGATGCGATAAGTGTTTTTTTCATGAGCGTCCCTAAAATAATTCCTTAATACCATCTAGGGTATTATTAAATGTCTTTCATGGGCAGTAAGAAAATGTAATAAAACATGTTAAAATGGGTATTTCCACATGTTTTATTAGGGGAATTTACATCCAGCTGCGAGTATCTGACTCAATCTGCTTAATTGTAAAATCAATAATAAAGTCAGCATCTTGCTGCTTTATGTAGGGCATAAATACAAAGCCTGAAGCAAGTTGTATATACAGGCTTTTTAAGCCTGACTTTCTCATTAGGTACGTACTTATACTGCGCGCACTTTGCGCTTTATAAAGCTCAAAAACACGGTAATGAACGCCAATCATACCTTTGCGTACAACCATGTAAAATCGACCATTATCCTCATGCATGTAATAACCATAACGCTGATACGACAAAGTCACCAAGCCAGAAAACCCCACCAAAACACCAAGGCTTATCAAAGTATTAATATCAGCAATAAAACAAAAGCCAAACACTAATACACTGGGTAACAGTGAATAAAAACCTAAATTTTTATACAAAAGCGCTCGCTCTGCGCGCTTAAAAGCGAGTTTTTTACTATTAAACCACGGGTAAATCCATTGGCATACACTATCAACTTGTTCGCTATTTAATACAGGTAATACTAACGTTTGTTTATTTTTTTTAGCTGCAACACCGGCTGCTANCCGCCGCTACTTGCTTGTAAACACTCAACGGTAAATCGCTTTAGTAATCGCCCCATTAGGTTTTGTTTAATAACAATAGATTGCACCTTGTCCATGCTCATTGAAAGCTGATGGCGCTCTAACAAGCCAGCAATACGTTTAAATTTTTGACCTTTAAAATAAAGCTCAAAATTATAAAAGCGAATAAGCGACATAGTCACCGATAGCATCACCGCTACCAAAACTAGCAAAACAATTAAGGTGATCATCGCAAAAGCAGCAGCACTTGCCAGCATACCAAGCTCTTGTTGATAAAAGCCTTCTACTTTCGCAATAATTTGCTTCTCTAAAAAATCAACAATTAGGTTTATAAAAGGGGCAAAAGCAGCGATTGCTAAAATAGCCATATTCGACATTAAACCAAATTTGGCTATTTCTTTATTGCTAATGCTTAGGCTGTTTTCGATAGTGTCTGTTTCGCTTTGTTCAGTATTTGGTGCTTCTTGCTGTTGCTGCGCTTTAAAATCAAATATTTGTTTACGCATTTGCTGTGCATAAACTTTAGTAACACCAGGTAAAACAACTTCTTGCGACACACTGCCAGCGGCATCAAAAATACAATTAACTAAGTTTACGGGGGTAAAATAAAACGGCTCGGCAATATTAACGTTTTGCACACGGCCAAATTTAAGCGTAAGTCGCTCTTTTTTAAATACACCTTTGTTAAGCAATATTTCGTTGTCGCTACTAATACTAAACTTAAAATTTAAATAATATAAAAATGAGTAAACAAGTAGCAAAATTAGTGCAATACCGCCTGCAACCTGCGCCCAAAACAACTTATTTTCTACTTGAGTAACAAACACGACAAGCATGGGCAGTAAGTTTAAAAGGCCATCTTTTACAAAGCGCACACCAAAGTGCACAACAAAGTATAAAAGTGCCCAGGGCGATACTTTCTGCCAGTAAATAGGGCTGGCTTTATCTTCGATAGTTGTATTACTCATCGACTAAAGCTGCCTGAGTAGTTGCATCGTCTTGGCGGTAGTTTTGTACAAATTGGCGCATATTTTTACAATCATCATGGGTTAGCCCACTAATTTGTAAATCGGCACTTACACCGCCAGCGCTAAATAATTTAATGCTCGCAAGACTAAGTTTTCGCTCTATTGGCCCTTGGTGTATTTCCATATGCTGTACACGCGCTAAAGGTAATACCGTCACTTGTTGCCAAATAACGCCTTTTTTAAAAGCAATGTCATGTTCTCGTACTGCAAAACCTCGCAACCTCACACTTATTATGTTGTACGCCATAGATACGGCTACCAAAATTGGCATACCAATTAGCAAATACGTTTGTGCATTATTAGCAAAGGCTTCATTAAAATAACAAACAGCAATAAGCGCTCCAATTAGCGGTACATAAAACAGAAGCGAGCTAAGTTGTGTATGTAATAAGGCTTTATCAGCCAATGGCTTAAAGCTAATATCACTATGCTTTGGCAAATCCATTATTTGTTGATTGTTAAACACTATTTGTCCCTATTTCTGCTTTTAATTATGACTAGCTTACCAACTAATGGTGGTTATTAATGTGTGGCTTTGTTTTGGCTCAAGCGTTACTTTATCTGTCAGTACATTAGCGGCCTCTAGACACAGCATTGTTTTATATTCATCATCAGCAAAGTTAGATAAGCGTTTTGACTTTTCTATCCATGGGTTCCACAGCACACACGAACTTGAGTTTTCGCGGCTCACATTAATAACACCTTCTGGCGTATTAATGCTTTGCATTGTACTTGCTTGTGTATAAACCATGTCGGTTTCGCGATTAAAGCTTACAACATCATTTTGTACAAATGGCCCTTCACTAAACTCAATATATTGCGCGCCTTGCAAACCATCAACATGGGTGTTTGTAATATCTGAGGTTGGAAAATAGGTATGCAGTGCTTGAGTGAAGCTAAATGGCACACTTCCTAAGTTAGTGGTCGTTAAGCGAACCTGTAATTTATCGCTTAATATAAACTCAACTTTTAATGCGGACTGATGCGGCCAATACGTTGTATTAACAAGTTTCATAGGGAGCTTTAAACTAACTGTAATTTGCTCATCAGATTCGTGTACTTCATCGGCTTGCCATACGCTTGTGCGCGCAAAACCGTGGGCAGGCCACCCATCATTAGCGTGTGTACCAAACCACGGCCAACAAATAGGAATACCGCCTCGAATACTCGCCCCTTCTTGATAGGTTTCCTCTTGTGAAACCCAAATAAGTGGCTTGTTATTTTTAGGGATAAACTCGGTAATTTGCCCACCTTGCAAAAATATTTTTGCGTCGCACTTTTCACTAGCTACTTTAATAAACTCAAGTCCGGATTCGCTTTGCTCAATGCTAACTGATGGCGATAATTTCATACCTTCCCCTATAATACTGATACTAAAGATTTTTAATGTTTACATCTAAACAATAATGCATGCTTAAAGTATACGCTATTGATATTAAATATTGATTGCTGAATTTGTTCATTGCCGATTAATACATATACAGTAAACTCACAAACAATTACTTTGTACTAACAGCTGTAAATGAATAATACTAAAGTCTATACAATAAGACTTGCCAATTATTCACAACATACGTACTGTGCGCAACTTAATGCACACAAGGTGCTAAGAAAATTTACCAATATTTAAACAATATAATTTTACATTAGTTACTGCTCTAACTATTAAAAACCAATAAAAGCGGGCTAAAGTACAATATATTATTTGAATTCAATTTATTTGATGTGTAACATTTCGCGATTACGGCAAACTACCGCCCCATCGACGAGATAAGCAAATGCAAAAATATGACGAGTTATTGGTTTCTTTACGTAAAGTTATCCGCGCGATTGACTTACATTCTAAGCAGCTAAATAAAACTTCGGGTTTAACTGGCCCACAATTGCTTATAATGCAAGAAGTGCAAAAAACCGATGGAATAACGGCGAGCCGTATTGCTCAAAATGTAAATTTAAGCCCAGCAACGGTCACCAATATTCTCGACAGAATAGAAAGCAGAAACTTAGTAACACGCGTACGCAGTCAAATGGATAAACGCAGAGTGAGCTTATACCTCACCGATAAAGGAAAAGAGTTACTTGATAAAGCACCTCAGCCATTGCAAGAACACTTTATTGAAAAGTTTTCTGCACTTGCTGAATGGGAACAGAGCCTTTTACTCTCATCAATGCAGCGTGTAGCCGCAATGATGGATGCAGATAAATTAGATGCATCGCCCCTTCTAGAAGTTGGTGCGCTTACTCAAGCTCCTAAAGAATAAATAATAAAAAAAATACATAGTTTTTGTACTTACCCTAAACGTAAGGCGTTTTTTTACGTCTTGAATTTTTTATTTTTTTAATCAAAATCTGAGCGGCAATTATGACTAAACTCTCAAAATTAACACTAGCACTAGTTCTAGGTGGTGTTACAAGTACTTCTTATGCGTCTGATGATCTAGACACGTTACAAAGCCAACTTAAGCAGTTAAAGCAACAAATGCAACTGCTTGAAAATAAGTTAGCTGATGAAAAAACAAAACAGCAAAAAATTAATGAGCAACACAAGCAAGAAGTTGCAAAAATTAGTAAAAAAGCTGATAACAAAGAAGTTGTTGTTGCTGCCGCCGAATCTGAGAAAAAAGACGAAGGCGTTAAAATTGGTGGCGCAGTGCGTTTTAATTACAGCACTAATTCATACGATGAAGACACTCAAGATCGTAGCGGCGACTTAGACTTTGAAGTATTTCGCATTAACTTATCTGGCGAAATAAACGATATTTCTGTTAATGGTGATTTTCGCTTTTACGATTACATGACCATTGTTAAGTATGCATACTTAGGTTACGAATTTACTGATGGCTGGGAAGCACAAGCTGGTATTGCACCTGTCCCTTTTGGTAATGGCCCATACAACTCACACAGCTACTTTTTTAGCACTAACTACTATGTTGGCCTAGAAGACGACTTTGACTTGGGTGTAACAGTAAACCGTAAACTAAAAGATAACTGGAAACTAGACCTAGGCTTTTTCAAAAATGATGAAGTAGGCGGCGTTGATGGCAGCTCTGAAGTTAACGAGCGTTACTCTTTTGATATAGTTGGTAGCCGTGCAACAACCGAAGGCACATACGATGCACCTGGCTCTCGCCTTGGTGAATACAACACATTTGCAGCTCGTACAGTGTACCAAATTGAGCATGGCGAAAACGCTAAAACCGATGTGGGTGTATCACTATTAAGCGGTGGCTTACATGATGGTAACGACCGTGCAGGTAACTACGGCGCATGGGCGTTCCACGTAAACAGCCAAATAAATAACTGGAATATTCAATTTCAGCACGGTGAGTACGACTACGACCTAGACGACAACAGCAACCGCTTTGTTGTAGGTGCGTTTGACTACTACGACACCGTATCAAGCGAAGCTACCATGACTAACTTTAACGTAGCTTACGACCTATCGGTTGATTTAGGCCCTATAACAGGCGTACAGTTTTACAACGATTACGGGATCATTTATGACAAATCTGACGACAGTGCAGATACATGGATGAACGTAACAGGTATGAGCGTATCAGCAGGCCCGTTATTTACGTACTTTGACTTTATTCAAGCACGTAACCAGCCATTTATTGGCGGAACAATTATTGGTGATGGCGATACAGAGCGTCGCTTTAACATCAACGTAGGTTACTACTTCTAGATAAGTAAAACCTATTTTATAAATTTAAAAGGGCAAACTTAGTTTGCCCTTTTTTATGTTTTTACACTTCGATTTTATAACTATTTGGCCTACAATCGAAAGTATCAGCCATTACTAAAAAGAGCCTAAGTGAATATAAAAGCAGTGTTTATTTGTTATAAAAACTTATGGTTTAAAGCACTTGGCTTAATACTTGTAGCCTTGGGTATTATTGGCATTGTGCTGCCGGTCATGCCTACCACTATATTTTTTATTTTAGCGCTCACCTGCTTTACTCGCTCATCACCCGCGCTTGAACAATGGCTGTTAAACCACCCTCGTTACGGTGTAACTTTGCAGCAATGGCAAGCCCATAAAGTAGTGCCTGTAAAAGCCAAATGCTACGCCGCCATTGGCATGTTAATTGGATTTACATTTTTACTGTATTCAGCCGCCCCTATTTGGGTTATTTATCTCGTTGCAGTAATAGAAGTATTGGTAATGATTTACCTTATTTTAAGACCTTCCAGCCCTCCTAAGCGTTAAATATTCATTTTTTACCTGCTTACCGCCTTTGTTTTAAAGTTTTTATGTAAAGATAAGTAAGTAAATTTGTAATAGCTAATGCAAATCATTATCATGCTGTAAATTTAATTTATTTACTGTTTTTATGTCGTTTATTAACAAGCGGGCTTTGTATAGCACAAGCCGTGCTCTACATATTTATATTTCTACAGCTTTGTTTTTTTTGCTTATCTTATTTTGCGTTAGCGGCATTGTGCTCAACCATATTGATTGGCTTAAAAACGATAAAAATAATGGCCAAGTAACGGCGGTAATTCCAGCAGAGCTAGTTACCAAAGCGAATGAGCAGCTAAATACGCTGCCAACGCTTTACCCTGAAATAGAAGCTTACCTAGCCGAGCAATATGCACTTACAAAAGTAAAAAGCATTGAGTGGGAAAAAGAAGACGCGCTTGTCATGCTCGACTACCCACTGCCTGCTGGGTTTGCCTACGCAGAGCTTGATTTTACAACTGGCGAGCTAAATCTTGATTACCAAACAGGTGGCTTTTTAAGCCTTATTGGCGACTTACATAAAGGCCGCCACAGCGGTGAAGTATGGAGTTGGGTAATTGATATATCTGCCGTACTAATGATTTTATTTGCCATCACCGGCATGATTATTTTGTTTCAAAATAGAAAAAAACGCTTAGCAGGAATATGGATAACCGTACTCGGAGTGGCAACTCCACTGGTTATTTATTTATGTTGGGTTCCACAAATAAAAGGAGTGTCTTAATGGTTAAATTTAAATTATTTATAAGCGCCGCATTACTGCTCGTAGCTGCGTTTTTTCAAACAACGGCGCATGCAAAAACACCACAGCTAGAGGTTGAATTAACACTTCCTGACTTAGAAGTACAACCGTATCACCGCCCATACGTTGCAGTTTGGCTTGAAACACCAGAGCGCAAACACGTTACAACGCTTGCACTTTGGGTGCAAAAAGCAGAATGGTTTAAAGACTTACGCCAATGGTGGCGTAAAGCCGGTAAAAGCGATGCCAACTTTGACGGCATTAGCGGCGCAACAAAACGCGCAGGTACTTACACCATAAATTGGCAAGGTAATGATTTAGACGGTAACCCAGTAAAACCAGGTAAATACTTACTAAATATTGAAGTTGTACGCGAAGAAGGCGGCAGAGACTACACCCGCGTTGAGCTCGATTTAACTAAATCAGGCAAACTAACAATTGATGGTAAAAACGAGTTTTCTAAAAGCTTCGTCACTGTAAGCACTAAGTAGCTGCTACTTAATCATTTGAATTTAAGGAAATACAATGAAAATTAATTTATTAAAAACGGCATTAATCGGCGCATTGAGCTTATCTGCTTTAGTGTCAACTTCAGCAAGTGCACACGGACGTTGGTTACTACCTTCGCATACATCTTTATCAGGCGATAAAGCGCATTACGTAATGATTGACGCTAGTATCTCTAACGAAATGTTTGCACCAGACAAAGCCTTTAAACCTAAAGAAAAAGGCGCCGAGTACGACGACACATTATTAATGGCACTTGCGCCTAATGGTGAGCCAGTATCTGAAACCATTCGTGCTTATTACTTAAAGCGTAAAAGCTCAGCTGCGGTAAGCTTAACAGAGCAAGGCACTTACCACATTGCAATGACCCAAAAGCCAATGTACATGACCTTCTATAAAAACGAAGAAGGTAAGCGCAAGCGCGTATTTGGTAAAAAAACAGAAGCCGAGTTACCTAGCAATGCAAAAGATGTAACCACAACGAAGGTTGTTTCAACAGTAGATACATTTGTAAGCCGAAATGGCACCTCAAAACCTGCACAACTTGGTTTAGGCCTTGAGCTTAGCGGTCCAACGCATCCAAACGATTTATTTGTAGGTGAACAAGCACGTTTTCAGTTACTACAAGATGGTAAATCTGCTGGTGAAGGCGTTGAAGTAAGTATTTTAAAAGGCGACACACGCTACCGTAACGAGCGTGGCGAAGTAAAAGTAACGACCGATAAAGACGGTATGTTTACAATTACGTGGAAAGAGCCAGGCCTATACCTAATCGAAACCTCTAACAAGGTTACCGTAAATGAAGAAGGCGTAGATGCAGGACGTTATGCATTATTTACAACGCTTGAAGTTGCCCCTGAATAATTTAAATTACTAAATTTAAAAAATTGAAAGGCCAAGCATTTGCTTGGCCTTTTTACGTCTTACTAACTTTTATCTAAAATCCCCTTGAATTCGCAACCATTCGACACAAGATTGCAACTACAACGATCCAAACGCCTATATCACGCGTAGACAGTGACCTTACTTGTTAACAACTTAGAATATCTTAGATAGTTTTTATCTTTGCACTAGGGTAGTCGCTTCTATATGATGCGCTCCTTTTTAAAATCAATAGTCAGCAGCCCTCAAGGGAATCAACATCATGTTAAAGCCATTATCAGCCAAAAAAGTAGCACTTAGCCTGGCCGTTTCTTCTGCACTTAGTGCACCCTATTCTTCTGTATTTGCTGCAGAACAAGATGTTCAAGCCGAAAAAAGCATTGAAGTGATTTCAGTAACAGGTACTCGCCGTAGCTTACGCAGTATTGCCGAAAGCTCAGTACCTGTAGATATTATTACCAGCGGTGATATGCAAAGTACGGGTCAGCTAGAAATAAGCCAAATACTAGCAAACCAAGTACCTAGCTTTAACTACCCAAGTGCCACTATGGGTGATGGTACTGACCATGCAAAACCAGCTGTTTTACGTGGATTAGCACCCGATCACACATTAGTACTTATAAACGGTAAGCGCCGCCATGCCGGTGCGCTATTAAACTTAGCAGGTGTTGTTGGTCGAGGCTCTACCGCTGTTGATTTGAACATGATCCCAACCTCTGCAATTAAACGTGTTGAAGTACTTCGTGATGGCGCAGCCGCACAGTACGGTTCTGATGCAATTGCTGGGGTAATTAACATTGTACTTAAAGATGCCTCAGAAGGCGGCAGCGTTAGCGTAACGTACGGTAAATACGATACTCAAATGGCTGGCGTACCTCAGCTAGAAAGCACCTACGCAGATGCAAACGGCGACTTAGCCTTTAATACCGGTGGCGACAGAGAAGTAAACGACGGTGCAACACGCACTGTTAGCGCAAACTCTGGTTTTGCGTTATCTGATAACGGCTTTGTAAACGTATCAATTGAATACCGCGATAACGACTCAACGCAGCGCTCAGGCTTTGACCCACGCGAACAATACAGCCGTCTTGATGATGGCAGCCTAGACCCACGCGAATTTACTATCGATCGTTACAACCACCGTTTTGGTAAAGCAGACCTTGAAGATTACGCGTTGTTTTACAACATGGGTTACGACTTTGATAACGGCTTAAACCTTTATTCATTTGGTAGCTACTCAAAGCGTGAAGGTAATTCAGGTGGTTTTTACCGCCGTGCAAAAGACAGCCGTAACGTTTTAGAAGTGTACCCAGATGGATTTTTGCCGCAGATTGAAACAGACGTACAAGACTACTCATTTGCACTGGGCTTAAAAGGCGAAACTAACGACTGGACATGGGATGTAAGTACCAACTACGGCCGTAACGACTTTGGCTTTGGTGTTGTAAATAGTATAAACACATCACTAGGTGCCGACAGCCCAACCGAATTTGACAACGGTGCATTGGTTTACGATCAGTTTTTAGTAAACGCAACAGCCAATACCACACTCGATTTAGGCTTACCTGATGACGTATTTTTTACCGTAGGTACTGAATACCGCCACGAAAGCTACAAAATAGAAGAAGGCGAAGAAGCGTCTTACATCACCGCACTTGATAGCGACGGTAACCCAATTGCAGCCGGTGGCGCGCAAGTACTTGCTGGTTTTGGACCAGAAAGTGCGACTGACGAAAGCCGTCATAACATCGCTTTATTTGTTGAGTTTGATACCTACTTAACAGAAAAATGGAACGTCGTTTTAGCGGGTCGTTATGAAGATTACAGCGACTTTGGCGACACATTTACCTCTAAACTTGCCTCGCGTTACAGCATTACTGAAAACCTATCGCTGCGCGGTGCAATTAGCACCGGTTTCCGTGCGCCATCTTTAGCGCAAAGCTCGTACCGCCAAATCTCTACTGTACTTGAGAACAACCAACCATTTGAAGTTGGTTTATTCCCAACCGATTCAGCCGCAGCGCAAGCACTCGGTGCTCAGCCGTTAGATGCTGAAGAGTCAGTAAACGTTACTGCGGGCTTTATGTACACGCAAGGCAGCTTTAGCTTAACCGTTGATGCGTACCGTATTGATATTGATGACCGTATTGTATTGTCTGAAAACTTAGAGGGCGATGCCGTAGTAGAAATACTACAAAATGCAGGTGAGCTAAATACCGAAAGCGTACGTTACTTTACCAACGCTATCGACTCACGCACGCAAGGTGTAGATATAGTTGCCACTTATAACCTAGATTTAGACAACTTAGGTGATTTACGTTTAAACGTAGCAGCTAACTTTAACGACACCGAAGTAACGCACGTAAACGACAACCCAAGCGAGCTAAACTCACTAGGTGACGACTACGTAGTGTTTGCACGTCGTGAAGTAGGTCGCTTTGAAGAAGGCACGCCAGATAGCAAATGGAACCTATCAGCAGTGTGGAACTTTAACGAATGGCAAACAACGCTTCGTGCCACACGTTATGGTGAAGTCGCTGATATATCAACTACAGCTGATCGCGATGAATACCTAGACCCTAAATGGATCACCGACCTAGAAGTGGCATACCGTCCAGACGAATATTGGAAATTTGCCGTTGGTGCAAACAACTTGTTCGATCAGTACCCACAAGCCACCGTGGATAACATTGGTTACTCTGACTTTGGTCAAATATTCCCGTACACACCGTATGCACCTTACGGATTAGACGGGCGTTTCTTATACGGTAATATTACTTACAGCTTTTAATTTAAATTTAAATTTAATGAGTTAAATTAAAATCCGATATGGCATGCCATATCGGATTTTTTATATTTAAAAAATAGTAATAAAAATAACCATCCTAGCTATAATCAAATAAATTCAGCAATAACACCTTCAACATAAATTGCTAACTTTTTATTATTATTAAATTTTTTTTATATGATAAATTGATTATTAGGTTAATTTAGTTGCTAGTAAGTCATCAAAAAACAACTTAAAACGCCTATAATTAAACTAAGTACGCATAAATACCGTCTTTCTTTGGAGTGAAGTATGAGCTATAAAAACTGGTCAATATCAAAACAAATTGGTGCCCTAGCATTCACTTTAACGTTATGTATTTTTAGTTTAGTGGGACTATCTACCTATTTAATCTCGGCTAATACACTTTCTGAAAAAAGTGAAACTGCGATTAAGTCTGAAATAACCGCTATTTCAGATCTTTTAGAACTCCAATACGACAGCCTACTTGCAATAGCAAAACGCAATGCGACCGTATTTAAAGGTATGTACCCTGGTGAATTTAAAAAAAGCGATCAAAAAGTAATGGTCGTAGATACTATGGTTCCTATTCTTTTACATGATGGTGCACAGGTTAATAACAATATCGATATTGTTGAAAATTACGCTAAATTAACCGGAGGTAACGCCACGGTATTTATGCGAGATGGGGATGATTTTTTTCGTATTACTACCTCTTTAAAAAAGAGTGATGGGCAACGGGCTATTGGCACATACCTAGGAAAAAAACACCCAGGCTATCAGCCTCTTATGAACGGTCAAAGCTATGAAGGTTACGCTAAATTATTCGGCAACGAGTATATGACTGTTTACCAACCAATTAAAAATAAACAAAACCAAGTAATTGGTATTTTATACATAGGTTTTAATATAAACGATGCACTGGCATCGCTGAGAGAGTCTGTTAATAAAATAGTAATTGAAGAAAGCGGTAACTTATTTGTTTTCAGAAATACAAATGATGTAGTTATAGCGGGTAAAGAGGCCGCAGTTGACTCAAAAGTGAACTCCAAAGCACTTGATGGGCTTAATCTAGAGGCAATTAAAAAAGGTCTGTCATTAAAATACAATAGTGAAAATAACACCCCGATGTTTGCTTACAGTAAAACGGTACCTGGGTGGGATTGGACCTTACTTGGTCGTGTAAAAGAAAGCGAACTCACTGAAGAAAGCATAAAACTAATGGTAGTTAACAGCATAACGTCTGTTGGGGGGATCCTTGCTATCTCAATTTTACTTTTTTGGGTGCTAGTAAAAACACTTAAACCATTAAGACAGTTAACACGTAGCGTTGATGCATTAGGTAAAGGTGATTTGTCACAACATTTTTTAAATACCAACACAAATAGTGAAAATGAAATAGACCAAATTACCGCGAGTGTAAGCAGCATGTCGGTTGAACTCAAAAAACTAATACTCGCCTTACAAAACTCTGTAGTTGAGCTGGAAAAGCAAGCGGGCATCTCCAAAAAAATTGCACTCACTAACGGCAAAGAAGCACATGCAATGATGGGGCAAACAGATCTAATAGCCACCGCCATCGAAGAAATGTCAGTATCCATTAAAGATGTAGCCAATAACGCAAATGAAGGCGCTCAACGAACCCAACAAGTTGATGCAGAAGCTCAATTAGGTCGAACACAATTAACCCAAGTTGTTAATGATTTAATGCAACTAAGCCAACAGTTAAATGATAGCCATAACTCTGTAGAAAAAGTAAACACCGCGAGTAACGAAATAAGTAAAGTAACCGAAGTAATTAATGGGATTGCTGAGCAAACAAACTTACTAGCACTTAATGCAGCAATAGAAGCGGCAAGAGCTGGCGAACAAGGTAGAGGGTTTGCAGTTGTAGCCGATGAAGTTAGAACATTAGCGCAGCGCACTCAAAAATCAATTTTAGAAATTAGCCAAACAATTGAACAGCTACAAATACAAGTTACCGCCGCAACTAAACAAATGGAACAAAGCCGTCAGTTGGGTATTAAATCAGCTGAAGAGGGCGAAAAAACAGGAGAGCAACTTAACTTAATCACTCAAAGTATTGGTGATCTAACTCGCTCATCAAATAATATAGCTGAGGCAACAGATCAACAAAGCACCGTTGCTGCAGAAATCACTCAAAACCTACACTCTATAAGCCAACTCGCTAAAGAGGGTGAGTCTCGCACGCAAAGTACTGTAAATTCGGCAAGTGAACTAATGACATTAGCTGAAAAAATTAAGCAACAAATAAGCTACTTCAGAGCACATTAATACCACAGTTAAAGTTTCTAAATTAAACAAAGGATGCATCGCGCATCCTTTTTTATTAATAGTTAGTTATTTTAACCACTTATTAGTATTTAAACTTTCATAAAAAACCACCACCATATATAAAACAACAGCTTACATTTCGGCCTCATTTTTGCTCTATATTGTTTATATAAATACAAACAAAAATACAAAGGACTAAACATGAGCTCATCAACTGTATCTAACATTACAAAACCACTTTCACTTATTGGCGGCATTTTATTATTAAGTGGCTGTGTATTTCACATATCGCCAAGCGTTGCCTCAGTAAAGCAAACTCAACAGCTATCACTGCCAAGCAATAATCTTGAATATTTAAATGTATTAAGCGGTGCAGGTAGCCTTGAAATAAAAGGCTCAAAAACGGCCACCAGCATTAGTGTTGATGCCACTATTTACACAGCCGACATTGAAGACGAATACGAGCTAACGCTGGAGCAAGACGGTAAACAAGCAAAGCTTGTTGCCCAAAATAAAAGCCGTAATGGTATTAGCTTTTACAGTGGTCAATCTCCAAGTATTAATTTAGTGGTTACTGTGCCAAGTAATCTAAATTTAGATATTGATGATGGCTCAGGCGACATTTTAATAAATGCTATGCAAAGCAATATTGATGTAAAAGACGGCTCGGGGGACTTAACTATAAGCGGTGCTAAAAACCTAACTGTTGACGATGGATCAGGTGAAGTAAACTTTGAAAACATCGCGGGTAATTTAGAATTAACCGACGGCTCTGGCAGCATTCATGTAAATAACGTAAGCGGCAATGCAACTATTGACGATGGTTCTGGCGAAATGCTCGTGAGCAACATAACCGGTTCGCTAAACGTTGAAGATGGATCGGGTGATTTAGTGATAAGCCATATAAGCGGTGCTGTTAATGTTGATGATAACTCTGGCGACCTGCTTATTGAGCATATTGGTTCAAGCGTAACAATTGAAGACGGTTCGGGTGATATTCGCGTTAATCATGCAAAGGGGCTGACTATTACTGAGTCGGGCTCGGGCGATGTAAGTATCGATAATATTAGCGGTTCAGTAAAAGTAGCTGACTAACTTTATTTAAGCGTTATTCAACTGCCATTTAATATACTTTATGCCCTATCAATCTGGGCATAAGGCACTTCCCTCAAAGTATAAATTATTTAAAAGCAGCACTGTTTCACGTTAACTATTTCCTAAAATAATGAAAATTTACTTATTTGATTTATTTTTTTGCTTTATAGCTAATTTCGGTACATATTAATATTCAACTTTTTAAAAGGATATTAATACTATGAAATGGAAACTCTTAATTCTAATCACTACTCTATTCACGCTTGTTGCATGTGGCTCTGGAGGTTCAGACTCCAAAACAGTAACTAAACCGCTCAGCACTAACACAAAGCCTATTGCAGTTATTACTACCGAGCAATCGGAGTTTAAAGTAAATACCACCCTCGTTTTTAGCGCAGCACAAAGTAGTGACCCCGATGGCGATGCACTCACCTATCAATGGCAATTAACCAGCAAAAACGAACAAGTAGAAATACCGATTACGGTTAATAATGAAAGTACCGTTGAGTTTTCAGTATCTGAAGCACAAGAGTACCAATTAGTATTAACCGTGAGTGACGGCAAGCTTTCAAGCACACCTGCACAAAAACAACTCACCGTTACTGCAAATACCCAACTAATTGCTAACGCAGGTAGCACACAAACCGTTAAACAAGGTGATGTTGTGCTTTTAAATGGCGCGCAAAGTAGCACAACCAGCGGCGCCATTAATCAATACAAATGGCAATTTATTACCAAGCCCGTAGCAAGTAATGCAACGCTTGAAAATGCGACTCAAGTTAAAAGCCAGTTTGTTGCCGACGAAATAGGCGAGTTTAAAGTTGAGCTTACCGTTACTAATTCACAAGGTGATACAGCAAGCACTGTCGTACTCATAAAAAGTGAATCGCTTAATTCTAACTCATCGCCACAAGCGGTTATTAACGTAGAAAACAATACAATTGCCCCAAATGAAGTTGTTACGCTTTATGGTAACCAAAGTACTGATCCCGATAAAAACGATACGCTTAGTTATGCTTGGGCAATTACATCAAAACCCGAGGGCAGCACGCCAGCTCTTTCAAACATGCAAAATCATACCGCTGGGTTTTCAGCGTCAACAGCTGGAGATTACACGCTTTCACTCACTGTTACCGATCAACAAAACGAAAGTGATACCGCATCAGTTACTTTAACTGTTACCACAAGTAATAAAGCCCCCGTTGCAACACTTGAATCCGAACGTGATATTACGTTAAACGAATCTACCACTTTGCAGTGCCAACAATGTAGCGACCCTGACGGAGATACACTGAGCTATAACTGGCAGTTACAAGCTAAGCCTGTAAAGAGTGCATCACAACTGACTAACAGCACATCAGCAACACCCTCTATTGTTGCCGATAAAGAAGGCGACTACGTTGTAGTACTCACAGTGTCTGATGGGCAATTAAGCTCAAACCAAGCAACCTCAGCACTACATGCCAGTAGCAATAAAAAGCCTATCACTTTGGTAACTTATGAAACCTCTATAACGGTTGATGAACAAGTTTTACTTGATGCTTCCAATAGTTACGATCCAGAAGGCCAACCACTAAGCTACCAATGGGAAATCATTTCGTCGCAAGGCCAAGCAACGCTTAGCAGTAATACAATATCAAAACCAACGTTTAGCGCATCAGTCGAGGGGCAAGTGGTTATTTTGTTACGCACTAACGATGGCGTGCAGTACTCCGACACAAAAACCCTAACAATTGGTGTAATACAAAATGCACTGCCAGTAATTAGCTTCACGGGGGAGCAATCACGCTACGATGTAGTGGGCAATGCAGTTAAATTTGATGTAAGCCAAAGTTACGACCCAGAAGGAACCACTCTCGATTACGCTTGGACACTATCAGCCCCATCAGGCTCGAGCACCAGCTTAAGCAATGCAAACCAAAGTATTACCGAATTTATCGCCGATATGACAGGTAGTTACACGCTAACCGTTATAGCAACTGATGCTGATGGATTTTCAAAAAGTGTGCAATTTTCAATTACAGTAACCAACTCTGCACAACTTACCGGTCGCATTAAAGGGCTACTCACTAATGTGCAAAAAGCGGCTATAAGTAATGCACAGCTAACAATTAATGGACTGCAGTACACTACCAACACAAACGGCTTTTTTGATGAAGAGGTTAATTTAGCACAAGGTGAAAAAATAACGATAACCACCGCAGACGAAAGACTCGCAACAGGGGTATATAACTCTGTAGCAATTACGCAAAGCAACTTTACTGTGGATATAGGCCAAAATAGCATGCCCGTTTTACAAGCTGTTGAGGTTTCGGTATTTGTGTGTGCTGAGTTTTCAGGCCCCGACACCGTTAACTTACGCTTTAACATGGTAGATACACTTTTAGCGTCAGATAGCTTTCAATTTAGCTTTGATCAAACCAAACCACTTACTTTGCAAAAAAGCGGAAGTACTTACCTCGATAGCGAATTGGATATCGACCTACCTGCATCAGCAGAGTTTGAAGTAACAGCAATTGAAACAAGCGTTGAAAATACAATCAGCTCAAACATTACTATTTACCATTCTGATTCAGGCCAACCAAGCTCAGCAATTATAAGTATTTGTAATATTTAGCCCCCCAAATAAGCCCTTCAACATAAAGTGCTATTCTTAGCCCAGTAGTTATAACCATTAGTGTTATAACTACTGATAAATAAGCAACTTTGAGCCATATAATCCATTGTATTTTATAAGCAGCTAAGCCATTCTAAAAGCCTTGATGTTATTAGGATAAACGCGTGTTAGAAATTGCTTTAATTTACTTAGCAGCAGCCATTGTAGCTGTCCCTATTGCAAAACGAGTCGGACTTGGCTCAGTATTAGGTTATTTAATTGCCGGTATACTCATTGGCCCTTATGCGCTGGGTGTTGTGGGCGATCAAACCGATGTAATGCACTTCGCTGAATTTGGCGTAGTAATGATGCTGTTTTTAGTGGGCCTTGAGCTACAACCTTCGCGCTTATGGACATTGCGCCACTCTATTTTAGGGCTTGGCGGCTTACAGGTTGTGCTATCGGCAGNAGCGGCTATTTTTGCGTTTTGTTATTGGTTTTTTGCCATGCATTGGCAAACCGCACTCGCCATTGGTTTAATGTTGGCGCTCTCCTCTACTGCTATTGTGTTGCAGAGCCTTGAAGAAAAAGGCTGGCTAAAGCAAGAAGCCGGACAAAACGCGTTTTCGGTATTGCTGTTTCAAGACATCGCAATTATTCCTATTTTAGCCCTATTGCCACTGCTTGCATTTGCCCCGCAAACTAGCACAAAAGAAATCAGCGATTCGATTATTGCGAGCTGGCCTGTATGGCAACAAGTATGTGTATCGGTTGCGGTTATTGCCGCTATTATTGCCGGCGGTAAATATGTATCGGCCCCGTTATTTAGATACATTGCCCAAACGCACATGCGTGAAATATTTACTATTTTTGCACTGTTTTTAGTGGTCGCTATTGCGCTGGTTATGCAAAGTATTGGTTTATCGCCTGCGCTGGGTACTTTTTTAGCGGGTGTGGTACTTGCCGAGAGTGAGTTTAGACACGAATTAGAAGCCGATATAGAACCCTTTAAAGGCTTACTTTTAGGATTGTTTTTTATAACTGTTGGCGCAT
Organism: Pseudoalteromonas sp. TB25; assembly: GCF_000497995.1. Taxonomy (NCBI): domain Bacteria; kingdom Pseudomonadati; phylum Pseudomonadota; class Gammaproteobacteria; order Alteromonadales; family Pseudoalteromonadaceae; genus Pseudoalteromonas; species Pseudoalteromonas sp. TB25. Next base: position 11,618 of record NZ_AUTI01000331.1, on the reverse strand, counting down.
CAATTAACTTTGAACTGCTATTTAACGAGTTTAGTACTGTTATAGGCTTAGTGGTTTTACTCATTGTGGTTAAAGCCTGCATTTTATTTGCCCTTGCCGTTACCTTTAAAATTAACAGTAAACAGCAATTATTATTTGCCTTAGCGCTTGCCCAAGGGGGTGAGTTTGCTTTTGTACTGTTAAGCGTAACCACCACCTTAAGTATTTTAACGCCCGAGCAAACCAGCCTTGTTACCTTAGTTGTGGCGGTATCAATGCTAATAGCGCCGTTATTACTTATGGTTTATGAGCAAATACAAAAACGCAGCAGCAGTGCTCTGCCTGAGTTTGATAAGCCAGAGCAAATTAGCACCGCTAAGCACGTAATTATTGCGGGCTACGGACGTTTTGGCCAAATTATGGGGCGTTTACTGCACGCGCAAGGCTACGAAATAACCGTACTTGATCACAGCCCTAGCCAAATAGAATTACTACGCCGTTTTGGCAATACCGTATTTTATGGCGATGCCGCACGCCAAGAACTCCTTGAAGCCGCAGGCGCGCACACCGCGCAAATGCTGGTAATTGCAATTGATAACCCCGATAAAACCATTGAGATAATTAAGCTCGCGCATAAAAACTACCCGCAGCTTAAAATAGTTGCTCGCGCAATCGACCGCCGCCATGCGTATCAGTTACTTAATTTAAAAGTAGATGCGTTTAACCGAGAAACAGTCGACTCTGCTATTAACCTTGCCGTAGAAGCACTCGAGTTACTAGGTAACACTAAACAAGATGCAGAACGTGCTGGTAAACTATTTAGAGACCACGACCGCGCTGCAGTACTGCAACTTGCTGCGTTATGGGGAGACGACGCCAGCTACGGCGTAGCCGTGCGCCAACGCATGGAAGATTTAAAACAAGTTCTGCAACAAGATAAACAAGCACAAAGCGATTTAAATACCTGCGATAGCGGCGATTGCGAAGACGGCTTAACAGAAGTAGCGAGTAAACCTAAAAAGCCTGATGATGCTCATCTTGAGTAATTTAGGTAGTCGGGTTTGAGTTATTAGAGATAATGGTTTTGCCTCGTTTAGAGGCAAAACTTCTAAATAATTAACTTTGTATGTTACTCAACTTCAACGAATCCACCTTCGTCTCCTTTGAATTTTTCTTTATTTATATTGCTCAACTCTTCAAGCTTTTTATCTCGCTCATCACTCATAGGCCAACCAGCCTCTATTAAACCTAAAAAATATCCAAGGGAAACCCAACCAACAACCTTTATTGAGTCAGCTTTAAGCCACTTTTCACCATCCCAGTTAAGGTAATCGTAAGAACCGAACCCAGTTTTATAACTAGACGCAACAAAATATAAACCAGGCTGAACGGGATTTGAATTTTCGACCCAATCTACCGGCACATTCACTTTTTTCATTATTTTATTCTCCACACTTTTTCCTTGTGAATATAAACCAGTAGGCCACAGCCACAATAGCTGAACTATAAACATAGATTAATAACACCCCATGCTCTGATTTAGTGGCTAACAATACTATGAAAGTGGGTACTAAACTTAAAGGGAGTAAAAAACGAAGTTTGAATTTATTAAAATGTTGAAGCAACAAAGCTATCGGCAAACCATAAAAAAGAGTTAAAAATGCAGCTAAAAGCCACCCAACAAAAGCCATTATAATCCAAGTTTCAAAGCCTGTTGTAGAGACAACGTAACCAGTAGCAAGCGAATAACTATATAAAATTAGAAATGCCACTAATAGTGCAGGAAAAACTACAAATGGAGCCATACAACAAGCCTGTATGTTTTTTCGTGTCTTCTGACTAAATGTTTTCATGGTAAATTACTCAAAGAGGCTTTACTGCCTCTGTATAAAAAACTGATGAATGAATTTAAGTATTCTATCATTTCACTTTAGAAAGCATTTCAATGGACTTTTATTAGTATCAAATAGTGTAAGTTAATACCAACTATAAATATTATATAGCTGATGGTGTGTTTTATAAAATGGGAAAGTGTTTGCAGTATTACTTGGGCAGGAATGGCTTAAATTAATCTACTTGTAGCTCATAACCACCTGCCATTTTCAGCTATGAGCTACTACATTTAAAAACGCTAAAACCTAGTGATGATGTCCGCCTTGAATAGCCTCGCCCTGCTGGTTGTAAAAACCTGTTGCGCTGTGTTCTATAAAACCAAGGTTTATCATTTTAGCCAAAAATGGGTCGCCTTCGTTATCGCCAATGTCGGCGTAATCGGTGGTTTGAAAGCGATCCCACTGTGCAAATTGAGCAGTAATTAATGGCATCTCAGTGCTTACATTATTAAGGCTAAGTAAGGTAGTTGTTTGGCTTTTTTTGTTACTGATACTAAATGTTTTTACTAATTTTGAATGCGTAAAAAAGGCAAGGTTAAAGTCGTTGCCATTTTCGCTCAGTGTATAGTTTTTTACTTCATCGCAGCCGCTGCCTTGGGTGCTTACTAGGGTCATTTTTTCGATTAGATGGTTATCCACCAGCTGGTTTTTAGCACTCCAGTTTTGTACGCCGCGTACCTCAGATGGTTGGTATTCAATACCGCGTTGCTGGGCATTAAAGTAACGTATTGGTCGTATTTGATTATTAGCTAAGTGCTGCCAAAGCTCGGTGATTACTTCACTTTGATGCGCTACTTGCTGGTTGTTTCGCCAAAGGGTAAGTGACTCGCTACTTTGCTGCGCTTTATGGCTGTTGGTAATTTTATAATCCGCTTTTAAATGCTTGGCATCAATATCACATTGCGAGGCAAAGCTACTTGTACTTACAAGCGTGGCAATTATTAATAACGCTTTTTTCATTTAGCTATCTCTTATTTATATTTCAAGTTTATGGCAATAACATAACGATTATAAATGTCAGTTTAATGACAAAAACCCCGCACAGTATGCGGGGTTTTTTATTTAGATATATTTAACTAAATTTATAACTAGCCGGTATTTATTGCGCTAGTTTTTCGTCTGCTGTTTTTACAAAGTCAGCTGCAAAGTCCATTACATGGAATAAAAAGCTTTGCTCGTTTGTGCCTGTTACCAAGTGTGCACCTGGGCCCATTGCATAAACGCCAACATCTTCACCGGCATGTGTTTCTGAGCCCATTGGTACCAGTGCTTCTTGATGAAAACCAGGTGTTGTTGTATCAACATCTGTTAAATCAACACGCCCTGTAACCGGTGCAAAGGCATAACTTGCATCGGCATCTGTCTCGCTACCTAAGTTTCTAAAGCCACCACCATTGGTGTAACCAACCGTTGTATAAGGCATATCATCGGCGGCGAGGCTTGGCTCAGTTTCGCCCACGGCAACCACTTTACCTAAAATTGGGTTACCGCGTTTAGGGTAACCGGCAATGGTAAATACATGGCTGTGATCGGCTGTTACAACTATTAATGTTTCTTCTGGGTTGGTGTTTTCCATCGCCACTTTAACGGCTTTAGCAAGCTCAATAGTGTCGTTTAACGCGTTATAAGCGTTACCCGCATGATGCGCGTGGTCAATTCGACCCGACTCAACCGTTAAGAAAAAACCTTGCTCGTTGTTATCAAGCACGTTTATTGCTTTTTCGGTCATTTGTGAAAGCGAAGGTTCGCCTGCAACATCGTTTGCACGGTCAGCTTCGTATTGCATGTGGGACTCGTTAAATAAGCCAAACACTTTAGTGGCGTCGTCACTTATTGCATCAAAACCGGTTTGATCCATTACGTAAGTGCCGTTTGGATATTGCGTTTTCCACTCTGCAGTTAAGTCGCGGTTATCAGTTCTATCCCCTTCAACAGCACTTACTGCATCGGCTGAATTAAACGTGGCATCTTTTGGTAAAAAGTGACGACGACCGCCGCCCATTACTACGTCAATACCGTCTACATCAACACCACTAAAGCGTGCTTCTAGGTTGGCTTCAAAGTTAACCAGTTGCGATGCAATATCTTCACACGTTGCGGCACTTTCTGGCATATCGGAGATATCTTCCCAATTACGCTCTGCCGATTTAGCATACGTTGCAGCTGGTGTTGCGTGAGTAATACGCGCTGTAGAAATAATTCCTGTTGCTTTGCCTGCAATTTCAGCAAGCTCTAACGAGGTAACAAGTTCGTGCCCTTTGCCTGATGCACAATTACCACGCTCAACCGCTTCATCAATACCAATAACGCCTGCGTCGGTTTTAACGCCCGATGCCATTGCGGTCATAGTGCCTGCCGAATCTGGCGTTTGCGCATCTACGTTGTATGTTTTTACAAAGCCCGAAAAAGGCATAGTTTCAAAGCTTAACTGGTGATCTTCACCCATTTCGCCCTCTAACTGACCCGCTAAAATACGTGCTGCGGTTATGGTAGAAATACCCATACCATCGCCCACAAATAAAATAACATTTTTAGCTTTGCCTGATTCAGTAACAATGTTGCTGCTGGCTGTTTGTGCAGCACCTAATTTTGTTTGTGCTTCACTAAACCACGTATTGCTAGTGAGCGAGGCTAACTGCTCACTTGTTAACGACGTTGCAGGTGCATTACACACTAAATTAGTTGAGTTAACTTCGTCGCTGTCTAGCACGTCGTTATTATTGGTATCTGCGCCTACTTGAGTCTCTACACCGCCATTAATGCACTGATCAGAGCCCACTGCAATAGCGTTATCTACTGCAATAATATTATTTTCATTTTTGTTATCGTCACTCGAGCAACCTGCTAGCGCGACCATTACTGCTAAAGAAAGTACTGTTAATTTGTTCATGTTAGCCGCCATTATTGCTGAGTTAGTTCAAGAGCTTGATTAATTAGATGAAACACTACGTTTTGTTCAATTACTCCTTGTGCTAGCTGAGCACCGGGGCCTTTTGCATGCAGTGAAATATCTTCACCCGCGTGTGTTTCTGAGCCCATTGGTACAGTTGCTTCTTGGTGAAAACCTGGGGTCGTTGTATCAACGCCATTTAGCTCAACACGCCCTGCAACAGCAGCACTTGTGTAACTTGCATCCGCATCAGTCTCACTGCCCAAGTTTCTAAAACCTAAACCATTTGCGTAACCTACTGTGGTGTACGGCATATCGTCGGCAGCTAGGCTTGGTGTAGTTTCGCCTACTGCAACTACTTGACCCAAAATTGGATTGCCACGCTTAGGGTAGCCTGCAATAGTAAATACATGGCTATGATCGGCGGTTACTAAAATAAGGGTTTCTTCTGGATTGGTGTTATCTACCGCTGCTTGCACGGCTTTAGCAAACTCAATGGTGTCGTTAAGTGCGTTGTATGCATTACCCGCATGGTGCGCGTGGTCAATTCGACCCGACTCAACCGTTAAGAAAAATCCGTTATCGTTTTTACCAAGCACTTCAATTGCTTTAGTAGTCATATCGGTAAGCGAAGGCTCGCCCGCTACATCATTTGCGCGGTCAGCTTCGTACTGCATGTGGGATTCGTTAAATAAACCAAATACTTTAGTTGCGTCATCTGCAATTGAATCAAAGCCTGTTTGATCCATTACGTACGTAGCATCTGGGTATTGTGTTTGCCACTCAGTTACTAGGTTGCGCTCGTCAGTACGGTCGCCTTCTATAGCGCTTACTGCGTCTGTTGAGTTAGCTGTTTCATCTTTTGGTAAAAAGTGACGACGACCGCCACCCATTACAAAATCAAGACCGTCTACGTCGGTCCCTACAAATCGTGCTTCTAGGTTTTTTTCAAAGTTAACCAGTTGCGATGCAATGTCTTCACAGCCACCCGTTACGGCATCTTCTGGCATATCTGATACGTCTTCCCAGTTACGGTCAGCCGATTTAGCATACGTGGCAGCAGGAGTTGCATGAGTAATACGTGCTGTAGAAATAATACCGGTAGATAGCCCTTTAATTTCAGCTAATTCGGTCGCGGTAATTAGCTCATTACCTGCTACTGTTGAACACACGCCGCGTTCAATATCTTCATCTACACCAATAACGCCCACATCGGTTTTTACACCCGAAATAATAGCCGTCATCGTGCCTGCTGAATCGGGCGTTTGAGCATCTACGTTATACGTTTTAACTTGTGCAGAGTATGGGAACTCTTCAAAGCTTAAATAACCTTCTTCGCCAGATTGGTTATTACGCTGCCCTTGCAAAATGCGCGCGGCAGTAAGAGTAGATATACCCATACCATCGCCCACAAATAAAATAACGTTTTTAGCTTTAGTGGCTTGTGTAGCCTGCGCTTGTGCTGTTTTTGTTGTTAGTTTAGTTTGCGCAGCGCTATACCAGCTGCTGTCTGTTTGGCTTTGCGGTAGTACATCAGCATGGCTCACTGCGCTAAACGTAAACGTTAGCGCGATTGCCGCAGCGACTTTTTTAATTTTCATCCGTAATTCCCATTGTTTAGTGGTTATTTTTTTGAAATGTGTAAACACAAAAAAGATCAACCGCTGCACTATAGAAAACAGATGTGACTGATAAAGGTAATTTTAATGAAAGTAAAATGACTAAACTATTACAAAGATAAGTCACAAAAAAAACGCAACGTGTAAAACGTTGCGCTTGTAGGGAAATTATTGAGGGAGTTATTTAAATATTAAAAACGTGCTTTAAACGATACTCCAAAGTAGCGCTCAGCATCACGTGGTATTTGGTAACGGAAGTTATCGCCACTGTAGGTAGTTGCGTAGCTTTCATCTGTTAAGTTTTTAGCAATAAGCGACACTCTAAACGCGTCATCTTTAAACGATAAACCCACACTTGCGTTTAAAATACCGTAATCTGGTAACAAAGCGGCTGGGTTAAATTCGCCTACGTTGTCTGGTAGGTCTGAGTATTGCTCGTCGGTGTAAATGTAAGAGCCGTTAATATGTACGTTAAAGCCATGGTCGGTTTCAATAAAGTAGTCAGCCGTTAGTGAGTATTTTAAATCTGGCGAAAATGGTACATCTAAACCTGAGCGGTCAGTACATGAACCTGCGGCTACCTCTGCCGGACAATTAAACTCGTCAATTTCAGCTTTAATGTAAGCAACACCACCGGTAAGCGTTAGCGACTCTGTTGCAGCCCACATAAAGTCAACTTCAACACCTTGCGTACTTACATCACCCGCATTGGTTAAGCGCGTAATACAAGTGCCGTCTGAACAGTCAAAGTTGTTAGCTTGAAAACCTTCAATTTCGGTTCTGAAAAGCGCCATGTTAAATACAAATTCGCGGCTTGCGTATTTGTAGCCTATTTCATAAGCGTCAGACTCTTCAGGTGCTATTTCGCGACTATCGGTGTCTGGGTTAAAGTTATAATAAATATTAAAACCAGGGCCTTTGTAACCTTGCGAGTAAGTACCGTATACCATTTGACCATCGCCTAAATCGTATTGCATACCTAAACGACCCGATACGTTGGTTTCTTCGGCTTTACCTTCATCATCTGTATTAAGTGTTGCTGGGCGCACGCCTACACCGGTGCGGCCATATACATCATTACTTACACGGCGATGCGTGTACGACACTTCATCATCGGTGTAACGAATACCAAATAATACGCGTAAATCTTCAGATAAATCGTAAGTACCATCGGCAAAAGCGGCCCAGTTATTAAATTCTGTGCTCATAAAAGCAGTGGCCGATACAATATCGTTTGCGTTACAGCTAACACCTAGGCCTTGTGTGTAACCTTCTAAATCAGCAAGCGCTGTATCAAGCTCAGCGCCCGATAAGTTATTTTGCGCGTAATACGCCATTGCAGCGTCTAGTTGGCCACCGTTATTTTGACAACTTGCGTCACGGGTAAAGTTACGTTGCGAGTCCATGTTCCAGTAAAATAAGCCAGCCACATAGTTAAATGGCCCAGCTAGGTTTGAGGTGACTCTAAATTCTTGCGAAAACTGATCCCATTGCTGTGCACCTAAATCGTGTAATTGAAACGGCGCGTCAAATACCGGCTCGCTGCTGTCGCCAGCAATAGAGGTAAAGTCGCCTTCACGGTACTCTGTGTTATCCCACGAACGCTGTGCAGTAATTGAAGTATATGTATAGTCGCCAATTGTTTTATCAACCTGTACCGAAAACGCGCTATGTTCGTCAATTGTGCGCGACTCGTAGTCGTGATCAACGCTGCGTTGGTCTAAATCAATATCGGCTACGCCATCAACAATACCGTTACTATTTGGTACTGATTTTGAATCTGGATTACGGCCACTTGGTAGTGCTTCTAAGTCGGCACAACAATCATCGTCAGCGTTATAAAATTCAGCAATAAATTTTACGCTTAAGTCATCCTCTGGCTCGTATTTAAATACAGCACGTGCACCTTCACGGTCGTAACCGTTTACTTTTTCGTTGTTGTAAACGTTATCAATGTAACCGTCAAATTTACCTTTAAATACCGTTAGGCTTGCCGCTAGGTCGTCGGTTAAACCGCCGCTTATAACGCCTTTAAAACGGTATTCGTTATCTTGATAAAACGAGGTTTCTACGCTGCCTGTTGTGTCGTACGAGGGATCTTTTGTTGTTATGTTTACCACACCTGCTGAGGCGTTTTTACCAAACAATGTACCTTGTGGCCCGCGTAATACTTCAATGCGGTCTACGTCGTATAAATCGGCAAATGCTTGACCCGAGCGCCCAAGCACCACGCCATCAACAACAGTTGCTACACTTGGCTCGGCAGCAATACTAAATGAAATAGTACCAATACCGCGCACTGTTAGTGCTGAGTTACGGGTTGTGGTGCCTTTTCTAAAGCTAACCGAAGGAACAAGTGACTGTAAGCCTTCCATGTTATTAGCAAAAGCTGAATTAATTTGATCGCTATTAAGTACCGATACCGCAACAGGTACTTCGTTTAAACTTTGCGTTCTTTTTTGTGAAGTAACGACTATTTTTTCAAACGTATCGTTTTTAGCTGTTTCTGTTTTTTGTTGTTCTTGTTCGGTTTGCTCTTGCTGCGCATGTACCTGCGCGCTAAGCGCTAAACCGGTTGTCATTGCTAACGTGACTGCCAAGCTTAAGACGGACTTTTTAGCTCTCATGTCATTCTCCATATTGTGCGTGTGTGCTGTGTGGTACCGCGCTAGCAATTGTGTGTGTTGCTAATAAAGCGGTGTCAGTGTGTGATACTTTCCTTAAAGCTCTTATATCTTATATAAGAGCTTTAAATTTAAACAAACTATCTTACTAATGCAAACATTATGTGAATTAAATGTGATTTAAGTTTGGTATACAGAATATAGCCGCAGGTTATGCGGCGTTTTTAGCACCAATACGCGCTAAGCTATTTTCGTAACTAACCTGCCAACGACGTACACTCCACCAGCTAAGCACTAAGGCTGTAGACCATACAGCAGCTAAACTTGGTACAAAGTACACACTGGTTCCACCAACCAATCCGAGTGGCGAAAATAATATATATAAGCTAACAATCAAGCTTACTAATACAATTGCGCAAGGTAATGCGTATTTCCAAGGGTTAAGGTCTACCTCAGCTTTGCGTGTAAATTGCCATGGTGTTTTAAGTGGTTTGTAGTAACCAATACCCAGCATTATCACCAATTCAATTAAGAACAAAATGGCGTAAATATGAATAAAGTTAATGTCTACATCCCATACAAATTTAAGCAAGGTGTAGGCAATAATATGGAATATAATCGCGACTTTAGCGCCCAGTGCAGGTACTTTTCGAGTAAACAAACCTACCAATACAATTGTGATGACCGGAATGTTGTAAAAGCCTGTAAACACACGAATTATGTGCCATAAACCTTCAGGTGCGAACATCAATAATGGCGCAGTTATAAACGACAATATGGCAATAACAATACTAGTAATTTTGGCTACTTTTATAAGTTGGCTGTCTGTTACCTTATTTTTTTTCATTGGCTTATAAACATCTAAGCAAAATAAGGTCGCCGCGCTGTTGAGCAATGAATTAAATGAGCTAAATACAGCACCTAGCAATACGGCCAAAAAGAAGCCAGATAAATACTGTGGAAGCACTTCTTTTACCAAATGTGGGTAAGCTAAATCGATAGTTGGCAGGCTTTCGTGTTTATAAAGATGGTAAGCAATAACGCCAGGGATCATCATCATAAACGGTACTAGCACTTTAAAGTACCCTGAAAACAACACCCCTTTTTGACCTTCAACTAAGTTTTTAGCGCCCAATGTACGCTGGATCACATACTGATTAGTGCCCCAATAAAACAAATTAGCTAAGATCATCCCTGTAAAAATAGTGCCAAATGGCACGGGATCATCGCTACTACCAATAGCATTGAGCTTTTCTGTGTCGGTGTTTACTAGGGTGCTTAACCCTTCTGAAAAACTACCATCACCCAATGCAATTAAGCCCAGTGTTGGTACTAAAATACCAATGATAAGTAACCCAACACCATTAATGGTATCTGAGACCGCAACCGCCTTTAAACCACCAAATACAGCATAAATAGCCCCAACTGAGCCCACTGTAATAATGGTCACAATTAGGCTTGATTGGTAGCTCATATTTAATAAGGTGGGTACATCAAAAAGTCTAAGTACGGCAATTGATCCTGAGTACAAAACAGAAGGGATCGTTATAAAACAATACCCTACCATAAATAAGATCACCGTCATGCGTCGTACGGTATCGTCAAAACGATCCCGTAAAAATTCAGGTAAGGTAGAAAACGCGCCCGCTAGATAACGAGGCAAAAAGATCAACGCCATAATGATGGTTGATACTCCTGCGGTTACTTCCCACGCCATTGAGCTTAGGTTGTAACCATAGGCTGAGCCATTAAGGCCAATTAGTTGCTCGGCCGATAAGTTAGTGAGGATCATTGACCCTGCTATAAATGTACCTGTTAACCCACGACCCGCTAAAAAGTAGCCATCTTGGGTGTTAACTTCCCCTTTGGTTTTTTGGTACGAGATATATCCCACCAGCGCCATAAACGCCAAGCACGATAGCAGTGTCATGGTAATGTTCATACCTTCCATCTTGCGCCCCCTTTAGCTTACTTTACTCGGTAAAAAGTAAGCTAATATCTTTATTATTGTGTGTTGTATGTGTGTTGTGTGTGTTTTTTATTAAGCCGAGTTTTATTTAGGCCATGCTGTTAATTGGCTCATGTCTTGTTCTGTGTGTTGAACCTCTGGGCCAAGCATTAGGCTGTCGCCTTCGCGTACAAATACTGCCATTTCTTCAAGTGCAAGTGTGTGTTCGTAGTACTTACCACCTTCGTAAGATTGTTTATCAGGAAAGCGAATCCAGTTGCCTTGTGGTAAATAAAACTTCACTTTACCGTTTGGCACGACACACGGCACTACTAACAATTTTTCACCGCACATAAATTGCTGATCAAAACTATGCGCTAGCACATCATCAGGAAATGCTAAAACCATTGCACGCTGAATTGGTAAGCCAGTTTGCTGTGCTTGTATGGCACTTTGCTCTAAATAAGGAATAAGTTGGTAGCGCAGTTTAAGCGCTGCAAATACCGCATCACTTGCTTGCTCTGTGTAAGACCAAGGTTCGCGAGGACCAATACCGTGTAAGCGCATATGTGCGCTAAATACCGACGCTTGTGCCCAGCGCACGTAAAGTTCTGCGTCGCGGGTGTCTTTGTAAAAACCACCAATGTCGGTTGCAAAAAATGGCCC